>NZ_JPJC01000118.1:0-1123 GCF_000733135.1 Sphingomonas sp. FUKUSWIS1 | reverse complement strand
TGGTCCGCTTCGGCGCGGCACGCCCGCCGCCGCGCGCGATCGCGTTCGGCAAGACCGCGTTGATCGACAACAGCGCGATGATCGTCCGCAAGGCGGGGCGCGAGGGCATGCTGGGCGGGCGCTACGCCGCGCTGATCCGCGAGCGGGCGCGGACGATCTTCGGCGTTCCCGTTCGGCTGACGGACGAGGACGCGGACCGCTATCTCGACAATCTTGGGGGCGCGACGCGGTTCAGCACGCTGATCGCCGACGCATCGTGCGCCACACATCGCACCGACATGCTGGCAGCCGCGCAAGCGCTGCACCGATGGCAACAGGAGAAGACACAGTGACGGTAGAAGAGGTTAAGGCACTCGGGCAGGCGATCCGGGCCGAGATCGGCAAGGCCGTGATCGGGCACGACGCGACCGTCGACCTGTTGCTGGTCGCGCTGTTCGCGGGCGGGCACATCCTGCTGGAAGGGCCGCCGGGTACCGCCAAGACGTTGCTCGCCCACGCGTTCGCCAGAACGGTCGGGCTGGAGTTCGGTCGTATCCAGTTCACTCCCGACCTTATGCCGGGCGATATCATCGGTGCGAACCTGTTCAACTTCCAGACGTCGACCTTCACGCTGACGCGAGGGCCGATCTTCACCGAATTGCTGCTCGCGGACGAGATCAACCGCACCTCGCCCAAGACCCAGGCGGCGCTGCTAGAGGCGATGCAGGAGCGCACCGTCACGATCGACGGCGAGAGCCTGGCGCTGAGCGACCGCTTCACCGTCGTCGCGACGCAGAACCCGATCGAGCAGCAGGGCGTCTATCCGCTGCCCGAGGCGCAGCTCGACCGGTTCCTGTTCAAGCAGACGGTGTCTTATCCGACCGCGGAGGAGGAGCGGCGGATCGTCGCCGACCATGGCGCTCGGTCGGCGGCGATGTCGCCGGCGGACTGGGGGATCGAGGCGCGGGCCGACGCAGCGACGATTGATGCAGCGGTCAGGACGGTCGCGAACGTGCGGCTGGTGGACGAGGTCATCGACTATATCGTCGCGCTGGTCCGCGGCACGCGCGATGTGGCCGACCTGGAAAGCGGCGCCTCGCCGCGTGCGGGCGCGATGCTGGCGGGGGCCGCGCGGGCGCGCGCG
>NZ_JPJC01000117.1:0-5105 GCF_000733135.1 Sphingomonas sp. FUKUSWIS1 | reverse complement strand
TCTTCCTCGACCTTCACGACGATGCCGCGCTGATCGCGGCGTATCGCGATCGCCACCGTGCGGTGCCGGGGACCGTCGCGAAGACCGGTGCGCGGGGCGGCGTGTCGGAACGTTTGTTCACGTTTTGATCCTATCCCGAGGGGAGAGGACCGATCAGATATGCTGAAACGGGGGTAGTAGGACAGCCCCCCGGGGCGGTCATTCCGTACCTTTAGGAAGGAGTTTCGTGCAATTCGGCGGTCGGGCGGCGGTGACCACGCTGCTGATATGAGAATGCTACGCGGTTGATCCCGTGCGCTGGTCTGCTAGCATCTTTACATGACACTCAGGACGCTAATTGAACTTTCCCCGGCAGAGTTTGAGAACTTAGCCTATGACCTAATGCAGGTATCTGGATTTTCGTCGATGGTGTGGCGAACTCCTGGTGCAGATGGAGGTCGAGATATAGAGGCTTCCTACACACTCACAGATGCCAGTGGTGCCGAGACTAATCAACGGTGGTACGCTGAGTGCAAGCGCTACTCGTCGTCGATTGACTGGCCAACCGTCTTTCAAAAGCTTGCTTATGCAAACAACCATAAAGCTGATTATCTTCTGATGATCAGCACATCTAACCCATCCCCCGTGTGTGAGACAGAAATTTCTAGATGGAATTCTGATAATCACTTGCAGATCCGATTTTGGAGAGGATACCAGCTAGCATCGCGTTTGAGAACTCACGTCAACGTGGCTACACGATATGGACTTAGCGAGTCCCCCAGTGCGGCAGTTAGTCTTCAGTCGATAAGTCTTCATGGGTTAAAGTTTTCACAAGCAGCGGAGGCGAGTTATATAGCGCAACATCCAGCGGAAACTGCGCTTCATGCCGCATCGGCGATCGCCAATCTAGTCTTCCAGCGAACGCAAGATATTGAACGCTATCAGAGGGCGGCATTCATTTTAACTCCCTGGCATTCAATACCGGATTGGGTAGTTCCTCGAAGCAAGATACTGATGCCGTTTGATGCAGCAGGCATTGAGGCATACATAGGAACTTTGCGACATGTAACTGCCGCCGCCGCGCTTTCGCTATCGGAATATGATGGTTGGGTACATGTAGACGCTCAGAACTCCAGATTACCAATTTCTGGTAGCGCTGCTTCGACCTTGACCGAAATTGCCCTTTGGTCGGAAATCGAACAGGTTATAACGTCTCCATCATCAGTGATGATTAGGTCAAGGGATCCACAATGAGTAGAGAAACCTCACAAGATCTCGAAGAGTCATCGTTGGATCTTGTTCTTCTTTCAAACTTTGTTCATCAGATTGTTAACCCGCTTAATGGCGTAGCAGGAACATTAGACAACATTGTTGAGAACAAGATTAAAGACGAAAAAAGAAAGGATCAGCGCCTACGGGCAGCTCGAGCACAGCTTGAACAATGCATTTCCCTAATCAGAAATTTGGCATATTTTGCTCAAGGTTTTCAAATACTAACATCCGATGAACAAAGAGATATTCTTGTTCCTGAACAGATAATCCGATCTGCTATGTTTTTTCAAGAAGATGCCGAGCTAAAGGGTATAAGAATATCCTTGGAAGAGAGATTTATTGCAAACAGGGTTCGAGGCCATCTTGAGCTATTAAATCAGGTTTATATCAACATATTTGATAATTGCGTAAAGTATAGTCAAGTTAATACCACTGTAAACGTTAATCAATGGATACAAAGAGATTCGGGAAATCTACTTGTATCCATTAAAAGTACTATGAAAAGGCCCTTAAATCGAGCCGAACTACCAAGAATATTTGAGTTGGGATACAGGGGTATCAATGCGCGACAAGTGGTTGCCTCGGGCACGGGCATTGGGATGTACATTTGCAAAAAGATTGTTGAAGAGGTCCACGGCGGAAAGCTGGAGGTTCAACTCATAGGTGACGAACGTATTGAGTTCCTTATTAGACTTCCAAACGCATTTCCTGAATCACAAAGGATGAGGCCATGACCGACGAAGATACAAGTCTGACGGCACTTATTATCGACGACGAGCCACACAACATTCTTTGGCTTTCCGACTACCTTGAAGATGGTGGATTTACCGTCACGATGAAGACAGACGTAAATCAAGGTGTAGATGAGCTACAAAATAACTCTCATCGGATAAGCATTATCGATCTAAATATACCCGTTTTTCCACCGCTGTCAGCAGACGTCGCATCAAAGGGGGATTTATACAGTAAGTATCCGGGGCTCTACGCTGCCTGGAGGGCTCGTAATTCGGGATATAGAAATAGACAAGTCGTTGTCTATACAGTTCATCGGGACCCAGAAATTGCTGCCGAGGCCGAAAGGCTGCGGTGCACATATATTATGAAAGGTCGCCCGAAAATGCTTAAAGAGGAAATAGAGTCAATTTTATCTTATGATCCAACAAAGAAGTCCTAAACGGCAAAGCGAACGAAGAAGTACCTGCTGCCGGCCTAGTCATGACGCTGAATAGCCCCCGCCTCCACGTGGCGGTACTCTTCGCACTCGTGCGGTCTGCCACACTCTGGCTGTATTAGAAGCTTCGCTTTACCTAGCGGGTTCGATCACCTTCTTCTCCAGCAACGGCGCCAGATACTTGCCCGTGAAGCTGCCCTTGGCCTTGGCAACCTTTTCCGGCGTGCCTTCGGCGACGATCTCGCCGCCCTTGACGCCTCCCTCCGGCCCCAGGTCGAGGACCCAGTCGGCGGTCTTGATGACGTCGAGATTATGCTCGATCACGACGACGGTGTTGCCCTGCTCGACGAGCGCGTGGAGGACTTCGAGGAGTTTGCGGACGTCCTCGAAATGCAGGCCGGTGGTGGGCTCGTCGAGGATGTAGAGCGTGTTGCCGGTCGCGCGGCGCGAGAGTTCCTTGGCGAGCTTGACGCGCTGCGCCTCGCCGCCCGAGAGCGTCGTCGCCTGCTGGCCGACCTTGACGTAGCCGAGACCGACCTCGACCAGCATCGCCATCTTGTCGCGGATCGGGGGGACCGCCTTGAAGAACTCGGCGGCGTCCTCGACGGTCATGTCGAGCACGTCGGCGATGCTGTGGCCCTTGAACTTCACCTCGAGCGTCTCGCGATTGTAGCGCGCGCCGTGGCAGACATCGCACTGCACATAGACGTCGGGGAGGAAGTGCATCTCGATCTTGAGCACGCCGTCGCCCTGGCACGCCTCGCAGCGGCCGCCCTTGACGTTGAAGCTGAACCGGCCGGGCTTGTAGCCGCGCGCCTGGGCTTCGGGGAGGCCCGCGAACCAGTCGCGGATCTGCGTGAAGCTGCCGGTATAGGTGGCGGGGTTGCTGCGCGGGGTGCGGCCGATCGGCGACTGATCGATGTCGATGACCTTGTCGAGATATTGCAGGCCGGTGATCTTGTCGTGCTTGCCCTGGACGATGCGCGCGCCGTTGAGCTCGCGCGCGGCGGCGGCGTAGAGCGTGTCGATCGTGAAGCTCGACTTGCCCGACCCCGAGACGCCGGTGACGCAGGTGAAGGTGCCGAGCGGGATGCTCGCGGTGACGCCCGTCAGGTTGTTCGCGGTGGCGTTGTGGACGGTGAGCTTCTTGCCGTTGCCCTTGCGCCGCGTGGCGGGCACCGGCACTTCGCGTGTGCCGTTGAGATAGTCGGCGGTGATGCTGCCCTTCGACTTCAGGATCTGTTTCAGCGTGCCCTGCGCGACGACCTGGCCGCCGCGGACGCCCGCGCCGGGGCCCATGTCGATGATGTAATCGGCGGTGCGGATCGCGTCCTCGTCATGCTCGACGACGAGCACGGTGTTGCCGAGATCGCGCAGACGGCGCAGCGTCTTGAGGAGCATGTCGTTGTCGCGCTGGTGCAGGCCGATGCTGGGCTCGTCGAGGACGTAGAGCACGCCCGACAGCCCGCTGCCGATCTGCGACGCGAGGCGGATGCGCTGGCTCTCGCCGCCGCTCAGGGTTCCCGAGGTGCGGTCGAGGTTGAGATAGTCGAGGCCGACATTGTTGAGGAAGCCGAGGCGCTCGACGATTTCTTTCAGGATGCGCTCGGCGATCGCGTTCTGCTGGTCGCCCAAGTGCTGCGGCATGTCGGTGAAGAACTGGAGCGCATCGACGACCGAGAGGTGCGTCGCGTAGCTGATGTCCTCCATCGCGATCTTGACCGCGAGCGCCTCGGGTTTCAGGCGCGCGCCGGCGCAGACCTCGCACGGGGCGGCAGACTGGTATTTGTTCAGCTCCTCGCGCATCCACGCGCTCTCGGTCTGGAGCAGGCGGCGGTTGAGGTTGCCGATGACACCCTCGAACGGCTTGGAGACGTCGTATTTCTTCTTGCCGTCGATGAAGGTGAGCGTGACGGGCTTGCCCTTCGAGCCGTGCAGGATGACGCGCTGGACCTCCTCGGGGAGCTCGCCCCAGGGGGTCTCGATGTCGAACTTGTATTCGCGCGCGAGGCTGCCGAGGACCTGCATGTAATAGGGCGAGGGCGGGTTGGATTTCGCCCAGGGGACGACCGCGCCCTTCTTGATGCTGAGCATGTGGTTGGGGACGACGAGGTCCTCGTCGAACAGCAGCTTCTCGCCGAGGCCGTCACAGGCCGGGCACGCGCCTTGCGGGGCATTGAACGAGAAGAGGCGCGGCTCGATCTCGGAGATGGTGAAGCCGCTGACCGGGCAGGCGAACTTCTCGCTGAAGACGATGCGGCCGTCGGGGGCGTTGCTGCCGAGGATTTCGGACTTGGGCGTGTGCGGCTCGACCGGGTCGGCGGGGTCGACATAGGCGAGGCCCTCGGCGAGCTTCAGCGCGGTTTCGAACGATTCCGCGAGGCGCGTGGCGATCTCGCCGCCGACGACGAGGCGGTCGACGACGACCTCGATGTCGTGCTTGTACTTCTTGTCGAGCGCGGGCGCCTCGTCGATGTCGTGGATCGTGCCGTCGATGCGGACGCGGGTGAAGCCCGCCTTCTGCCACTCGGCGAGTTCCTTGCGATACTCGCCCTTGCGGCCGCGGACGACGGGGGCGAGCAGGTACAGCCGCGTGCCCTCGGGGAGCGCCATGACGCGGTCGACCATCTGGCTGACGGTCTGCGCGGCGATCGGCTCACCGGTCGCGGGCGAGTACGGGATG
>NZ_JPJC01000116.1:15663-21383 GCF_000733135.1 Sphingomonas sp. FUKUSWIS1 | reverse complement strand
CGGCGCGGGCACGACGCCGCCGCTGGTCGCCGCCGGCATGGCGCTGGTCGCGGGCCTGTGCAGCGTGTCGCGCCTGCGCCCCTCGATCCGCAACCCGCCGATCGACGAGACGCGCGACGTCCAGCCCGCCGCGCAGGCGCGCTAGCCGCCGGTTCGCTCAGAACGCCGCGATCGGCCTCGCCTCGCCCAGCATCGCCTGCCGGACCAGCGGGATCGGTGGCCCGCCATAGCGCAGCAGCCGGTCGTGGAACGCCTTCCACGCACGCCGCCCGCCCCGGCCCGCGGTCCAGTCCTCGCGCAGCCGGCGGATCATCAGCTTGCCCATCGTGTAGTTGAGATAGGCCGGATCATAGGTCCCGCGCAGCGCCTGTTGCCGCGCATTGCCCTCGTCCTGGTAACATTGATCGACGAACAGCGTGAACGCCTCCGCCTGGGTCATGCCGCGCGCATGCATCCCGATCGCGGCGAGGAACCGGCAGTCGCGCAGCAAAGCGTTCGACAGCTGGCCGATATGGATGTCCGCGCGGCCGCCGCCCAGCCCCGCCTCCCACATCATCTCCTCGGCATAATGCGCCCAGCCCTCGGCATAGCCATAGCCGACGAACACCCGCCCGATCAGCGACGGCACGCGATTGGCGTGGAGGAAATGGACGAAATGCCCGGGCATCGCCTCGTGGATCGAGGTGAAGAGCAGGTCCGCCTTGCCCGGCACGAACGCGTCCCGCACCGCCTGCGTCCAGCGCGGATCGGGCGGCGAGATGTAATAGACCGACGGCACGCCGCGATCGAACGGGCCCGGCGGATCGATATAGGCGAGATTCTGCCGGCTATAGGGCGGGCTCTCCTCGACCAGCGCCTGTTCGCTGCCGGCGAGCGTCAGCAGGTCGCGCCGGACGATGAACGCGCGCAGCATCGGGATCTGGCGGCGCGCCTCGGCGACCGGTCCGTCGACCGGCTTGTCCGCATTCACCTGCGCCAGACAGTCGCGGACCGTCAGGCCGAACGCGAACCGGGCACAGGCCGCGGCGAGCGCACGTTGGTTGCGCGCCAGGTCGGCCCGCCCCGCCGCCTCGAGCGTCGCGATCGGCGTGTCGACCCCTTCGGTCTCGCGCAGCATCTTCGCGAACAGCGCGGGCCCCAGCGCGAACGACCGTGTCGCGCCCGGCCGCTGCGTCTCGACCCAGAGCGCCAGGTCGCGCATCGCCTCCGACGCGGTCATCGCCGCATCGGCGAGCTCGCGCTGCAGCCCCTCGTCCGCGACCCCGGCGAACGCCTTGACCGAATCGTCCATGTAATAGGACGCAAAGCCGCGGAACGCGTTGGCGGCATAGTCGATATGGCTGATCGGCATTGGCGTCGCGAGGTTCGCGCGGATCTGCAGCGTCGCCGCCGGGATCCGGCGCAGCAGCGCGATCAGCGCGCGCATCCGCCGGACCGGGTCGGCATAGGCACGCACGACATAGACATTGGGATCGAGCCCGCCCGCGACATACCAGGCCGGGTTGCGATGCGGCGCGTCCGCCGCCTCGAGCCAGAACAGCTTGTCGCGCGCGACCATCACTAGATAGTCGCGCTCGAACCGCTGGTCGGGGCTGAGCGCCGCCGCCTCGAACCGCCCCGCCGCCGCGATCGACCGGTGCAGGAACGCCGCCTGCCGACCCAGCCCTTGCGCGCTCCAGTCGGGCAGCCCGCCATCATGCTCATGCCGCCCCTGATAGACCGCAAAGGCCGGGTCGAGCGCGAACCACGTGGCGACGAACCGGTCGCGGAACGCGGTCCACGCATCGGGCGCGATCGCAGCGACGGGGGCGGTGACGGGCGTGGCGGCGACGCGGTCCCGCGTCTGCGGATCGTCGGGCGTACAGCTGCCCAGCGCCAGCAGCAGCGCCGCCGTCCTCGCCGGGAACCTCGTCCGCATCAATCTCCCCCCTCACGCCGTAGCGTGCCCGCAATGCTGCCAGCGGAATCGCGCGGACGCCAGAGTTGGAACGGCCAATAGCCCGGACCGTTGACGTGAGGACTTTGGCGACAACCCCGGAGATTGACATGCCCTTCATTAAAACCCGCGACGGTACAGACATTTACGTCAAGGACTGGGGCAGCGGGCGGCCCGTGATCCTCACCCATGGCTGGCCATTAAATGCCGACAGCTGGGATGCGCAGGCGATGGCGCTGGCCGAAGCGGGCTTCCGCGCGATCGCCTATGACCGCCGCGGCTTCGGCCGGTCGGGCCAGCCCTGGTCGGGCTATGACTATGACACGCTGACCGACGATCTCGCCGACGTCATGGCCGCGACCGGCGCGACCGAGGACGCGACGCTGGTCGGCTTCTCGATGGGCGGCGGCGAGGTCGCGCGCTACATGAGCCGCCACGACGGCAAGGGCGTGATCGCCGCCGGGCTGATCGCCTCGGTCGTGCCCTATATGCTCAAGACCGACGACAATCCCCACGGCGTGCCCGAGGCAACACTCGCCGGCATCGGCAACGGGATCCAAGAGGATCGCCCCGCCTTCTTCCGCACCTTCCTGCAGCAGTTCCTGGGCGTCGGGTTCATCACCTCGCCGGTCAGCGACGAGATGGTCGACTGGGTCTGGGGTCTGGCGATGCAGGCGGGGCTGCGCCCGACGCTCGCCTGCGCCGAGTCGTTCGGCCATACCGACTTCCGTACCGACCTCGCCGCCTTCCGCGTGCCGACGCTGATCGTCCACGGCACCGCCGACAAGACCGTCCCGATCGACGCCACCGGCCGCGCCGCGGCCAAGGGCATCGCGGGTTCGCAGCTGGTCGAATATGACGGCGCCCCGCACGGGCTGACGCTCACCGAGAGCGACCGCTTCACGCAGGATCTGCTGCGCTTCCTCGGCCGGTAACCCCGCCTATCAATCCTCCCCCGCAAGGGGGAGGATCGTAAGTCAGTTCCCCAGCGGCACGATCACCTCGTCCGGGTGCGCGACGTTCAGCTCCTTGCGGACCATCTCGTCGACCATGTCCGGATTGGCATGGTCCGGGTTGAGCAGCGCCACCCGGTTCTTGAGCACCTCGCGCTTGCGGTCGAGCACGGCATAGTCGCGCTCCCGCTTCGCCAGCTGCCGCTTGTAATCACCGTACGCGAACATCCCGTTCGGCCCGAGCACGGCATAGGCGCCGAAGAACGCCATCAGCGTCAGCCCCAGCGCAGGCCAGGCGGCCTTGCGCATCGTCCGCCGCAACTTGGTGCTCTTCGTCGTGCTGGTCGTGCGCGCCATGGGGTCCTCCGGGTCTTAGCCTATCAGCCGCCGATCAGGATGTCGCGACCCGCATAGCGCGCCGCGTCGCCCAGCTCTTCCTCGATCCGGATCAGCTGGTTGTACTTGGCGAGCCGGTCCGACCGCGCAAGGCTGCCCGTCTTGATCTGCCCGCAATTGGTCGCGACCGCGAGGTCGGCGATCGTCGAATCCTCGGTCTCGCCCGAGCGATGCGACATCACCGCGGTGTACTTGGCGCGCTGTGCCATCGACACGGCTTCCAGCGTCTCGGTCAGCGTGCCGATCTGGTTGACCTTCACCAGCAGCGAATTGGCATAGCCGCCCTCGATCCCGCGCTTCAGCCGCTTCGGGTTGGTCACGAACAGATCGTCGCCGACCAGCTGGACCTTGTCGCCGATCAGGTCGGTGAGCGTCTTCCAGCCCTCCCAGTCGTCCTCGCCCATGCCGTCCTCGATCGAGAAGATCGGATAGCGGCGCGTCAGGTCGGCCAGATACTCGGCCATCTCGGCGCTCTCGAGGATCTTCCCCTCGCCCGAAATGTCGTACTTGCCGTTCTTGTAGAACTCGGTCGCGGCGCAATCGAGCGCGAGCATCACGTCCTCGCCGGGCTTGTAGCCGGCCTTCTCGATGCTCGACATGATGAAGTCGAGCGCCTCGGTCGTGCTGCCGATGTTCGGCGCGAAACCGCCCTCGTCGCCGACGCTGGTCGACAGGCCCTTCGCGCTCAGGCCCTTCTTCAGCGTGTGGAAGATCTCCGAGCCGCAGCGCACCGCCTCGAGGATGTTCGATGCGCCGACCGGCACGATCATGAATTCCTGGAAATCGATCGGGTTGTCGGCATGCTCGCCGCCATTGATGATGTTCATCATCGGCACCGGCAACAGATGCGCCTGGACGCCGCCGACATAGCGGTACAGCGGCAGGCCGCGCGCTTCGGCGGCCGCCTTGGCCGCGGCCAGGCTGACGCCCAGGATCGCGTTCGCGCCCAGCCGCGCCTTGTTCTCGGTGCCGTCGAGCTCGATCATCGCGCGGTCGAGGTCCGACTGGTCCTCCGCGTCCATGCCCAGCACCGTGTCGGTGATCTCGTCATTGACCGCATCGACCGCGCTGTCGACGCCCTTGCCGCCCCAGCGCGTGGCGTCGCCGTCACGCTTCTCGACCGCCTCGTGCGCACCGGTCGAGGCGCCCGACGGCACCGCGGCGCGGCCGAAGCTGCCATCCTCGAGCAGGACGTCGACCTCGATCGTCGGATTGCCCCGGCTATCGAGGATCTGGCGGGCGTGAATGTCGATGATTGCGGTCACGTAACGATGCTCCTACAAATCCCCAAGCTGGTCGATCGCCCGGGACGTTCGCGCTGCCTCTACCGCCTCGCGTCATATCGGGCAATCAGGCCGACTAGGGGAACCGTGCCTGCGCACCGGTGTTGAGGGCGTAGCATTTCGAAAGGGACGACCATGGCCGATACCGACGCACAGCCGATGACCACAGGCGATGTCGCCGCCGCCGGCACTGCCACCACCGCAGAGCCGCTGAAGGGCGGCGTCATGCGGCTCGACGACGCCGCTGACACCACCGGCACCAAGGCGACCGAGGCCAAGCAGGTGATCAAGGACAATGCCAGCAAATATGGCCAGCAGGCCGCCGACAAGGCGCGCCTGTTCGCCGAGGACGGCAAGGCCCGCGCCGGCACCGCGCTCGAGCAGGTCGCACAGCTGCTGACCGACGCCGCCGCGCAGGTCGACGACAAGCTCGGCGCACAATATGGCGGCTATGCCCGCAGCGCCGCGGACAGCGTCTCGGGCTTCGCCGAGCAGGTCCGTAGCAAGGACATCGACGCACTGGTCGACGACGTCACCGCGCTCGTCCGCAAGTCGCCCGCCGTTGCGGTCGGTGCGGCCGCGGCCCTCGGCTTCGTCGTGGCACGACTGGTCCAGTCGGGCATCGATGCAAATCCGAAGGACTGAGGTCTTGGCGGATCCCATCCCCTTTGCGCTCGATGGTGACGAAAGCCTGACCGCGGTCGTCGGCCGTCTGGCCGGCGAGACGCGCGCGCTCGCGACCGCGGAAATCGCAGTGTACAAGGCAAAGTTCGGCGAGACGGCAACGGCGTACAAATCGGCGGCGATGTTCTTCGCCATTGCCGGGGTGTTGGCGCTGGCCGCGTTGATCGCACTTCTGGTCGGTGCGATCTTGACGCTGGCGACGCTGGTGGGGCCAGGATGGGCGACGGCCATCGTCGTCCTTGTCGTGCTGGCGATTGCCGGCGCGCTCGCGATGGTCGGCAAGTCGAAGCTTAAGCCCGAAAGCGAGCCCGCCACATGACATCCGCCAAAGTCGCCGCCGCAGAGATCGAAGCGGCCCTCGCCCGCCAGCGCGTCATGATGACGATCGGGCAGTTGCAGGACCGCCTCAATCCGCGTCGGCTGGCGCTCAACGCCAGCCGCGACGTCGCCGATGTCGGCACCGCCGCG
>NZ_JPJC01000116.1:1758-15550 GCF_000733135.1 Sphingomonas sp. FUKUSWIS1 | reverse complement strand
CCCGCCGCGGGCGCTGCGGCTGTGGCGGGACTGTTTCTCGCCCGTCACCGTATCGTCGGACTGTTTCGCCGCGGGCGCTGATCGCGCCCCAACCATATTGTCCCGGCCGCGTCCCGATGGCGCCGCCGGAAATCAGAAGGACCGTCCCATGACCGACGCCCACACCAAGATCGAAAACGCCGAACATCGTCTGCGCGAGGGTCTCGACACCGTCCGCGACACCGCCGCCAAGGTCTATCACGACGCCGGCGACAAGGCCGCCGAGGCGCTCGACGCGTCGAAGGAGACCGCACGTCGTACCGTCAACAGCCTCGAATCCAACCCGCTCGGCATTCTCGTCGGCGGCCTGGTCGTCGGTGCGCTCGCCGGTGTGCTGATCCCGCGCTCGGCGCGTGAGAAGTCGCTGCTCGCGCCGCTCGGCAAGCGTCTCGGCGAGACCGCGATCGCCGCCACCGCCGCCGCCAAGGCGGCCGGCCAGTCGGAGCTCGGCGAGCTCGGCCTTACCAAGGACAATGCCCGTGGCCAGGCCAAGGGTCTCGTCGAGGGGATCGTCAAGGCGCTGACCACCGCGGGTACCGCAGGTGCGAAGGCCGTTTCGCAAAAGACCCCCGGCTAAAGGACCGGTCCGCAAAGGGTTCAAAGCGCGGGTCGAACACGCTAGGGCGTCTGCAACCCCCATTCCAAGGACAGCAGCGCATGAGCAAGCTTCATCTCGTATTCGGCGGCCGCGTCAGCGACCCGCGCACCCTGGATTTCAACGACCTCAGCAAGATCGAATTCGTCGGCGTGTTCCCCGACTATGCCAGCGCCGAAAAGGCCTGGCGTGCTGCGGCGCAGCGCACGGTCGACGATGCCGAGATGAAGTTCGTCGTCGTGCATCTCCACCGCATGCTCGAACCGAACCTGACGACGAACCCGACGGCGTAACACGCCGCGCGGCGACGAGGCGGCCCGGACCGCGGTCGGCACCCGGTGCCCGACCGCCCACCGCCTCTACTCGCTATAGCTGGCAAAAGACGGTCACCCACCTCCCGTCATCCCGACAAAAATCGGGACCCAGAGCCGCAGACGCCATCCGGCGTCACCTGCCTACCGGCTCATCCCCACCCCCGTCATCCTGACGAAAGTCAGGATCCAGAGCCACAGGCGACACGTTCCGTAAATCTGGGTCCTGACGTTCGTCAGGATGACGGAAGAATTTTGGACCGCTAAACCAGCATCCGGCCCCTCAGGCCGTCCGGTACCGCCACAGCAACAACGGCCGCGCGAGCACCAGCCCCGCCAGAAACCCGCCGATATGCGCGCCGACCGCGATCGAGCCATTGGCCCCGACCGAAGCGCCGAACCCCGCGACCCCCATCATCAGCTGAATGCCGATCCACGCCGCGGCCAGCCATAGCACGTGCACGACCCCCGCCGGCACCGGCCCGATCGCGCGCGCGCGTCGCTCGCCATAGAGCAGCGCATAGGCACCCACGACCGCCGAGATCGCGCCGCTGGCGCCGACCATCGGCGCGATCGATCGCGGATCGAGCACCCATTGCCCGGCCGCCGCGAAATACGCGCCGACGATGTAGAGGACGACGATCTGCGCGGTACCGATCGCCCGCTCGACGAACTGGCCGCAATAGACCAGCATGACGAGGTTGAGCGCGAGATGCGCCCAGCCGCCATGGAGCAGCGCCGCGGTCAGCGGCGTCGCCCAGGCGGGGATCGCAAAGTCGTGACCGCCCGCCATGCCCAGCTCAGTCAGCCGGAGCGGGATGAAGCCCGCATTCACCACCCAATAGGGCAGCGCGCCGGTTACCAGCAAAAGCCCCGAGATCACGACCGTCACGATCGTGATGATCGCCGTCGCCCGCGTCTCGAAAAATGTCATGATGCCTAGATGAACTCGATCTTGGAGACGACGTAATAGCGCTCGCCCGCGGGCACCGTGACCTCGACCTCTTCGTCGAGCTTGCGCCCGATCAGCCCGCGGCCCAGCGGCGAGTTGTACGAGATCCGGCCGGTCTTGGCGTTCGCCTCGGTCTGGCCGACGATCTGGTACTTCACCGGCTTGTCGTTCTCGTCGAGCAGCGTGACGGTCGCGCCGAACACGACCTTGTCGCCCGAAAGCTCCTTGGGGTCGATGATCTGCGCGCGGCTCAGCTTGTCCTCAATGTCCGAGATCGATGCCTCGACCTGGCCCTGACGCTCCTTGGCGGCGTGATATTCGGCGTTCTCCGACAGGTCGCCATGCGCCCGCGCTTCCTCGATCGCATCGACGATCGTCGGGCGTTCGGCCTTGAGGCGCTTCAGATCCGCCGACAGCGTCTCATAGCCCTCTTGCAGCATTGGCATCTTTTCGACGGTCGCCATATCTCGTCCCCAATTCATTACCCAACGCAAGCCGTTACGCGGCCCGCTCACACATCACGCTCTCATGTCGGGATCAGTTGTGCGACTGCGAATAATAGGATTGCAAGGGCCGTACTTCAAGGCTGTGCGTCGAAAGCTTCGCGATCGCCTTGGCCGCCTCGAGCGAGGCGGGGGCGGTCGTGAAGTAGGGAATCCGCTGGCCGAGCGCGGACGCACGGATCGGTTGCGAGTCCTTCAGGCTCTGCCACCCTTCGGTCGTGTTGAAGATCAGCGCGATGTCGCCGTCCTTGATCCGGTCGACGATATGCGGCCGCCCCTGCGCGACCTTGTTGACCGTTTCCACCGGCAGGCCGGCGCGGGCGAGATGCTCCGCGGTACCCCCCGTCGCGACGATCGAGAAGCCGGTGTCGACCAGCGCCTTGACCGCCTCGACGATCATCGCCTTGTCGCTGTCCTTCACGCTGACGAAGACGCTCCCCTTGGTCGGCAGGATCGTCCCCGCCCCCAGCTGCGCCTTGGCGAAGGCAATCGTGAAATCGGGATCGATTCCCATGACTTCGCCGGTCGACTTCATTTCGGGTGACAGCACGGGATCGACGCCGGGGAACTTGTTGAAGGGGAACACCGCCTCCTTCACCGCATAATAATCGATATGCCGGTCGATCTTGGGCAGGTCCTTCAGCTGCTCGCCCGCCATCACGCGCGCCGCGATCTTGGCGATCGGCGCACCGATCGCCTTGGCGACGAACGGCACGGTCCGCGACGCGCGTGGGTTCACCTCGATGAGGTAGACCAGCCCGTCCTTGACCGCGAACTGGATGTTCATCAGCCCGACCACCGACAGCGCATGCGCGAGCGCGATCGTCTGCCGCTCGATCTCGGCGACGATCTCCGCCGACAGCGAATAAGGCGGGATCGAACAGGCGCTGTCGCCCGAATGGACGCCCGCCTCCTCGATATGCTGCAACACGCCCGCGACGACGACATCGGTCCCGTCGCAGATCGCGTCGACATCGACCTCGATCGCATCGCGCAGATACTGGTCGATCAGCACCGGCGAGTCACCCGACACCTGCACCGCGGTCGCGATGTAGTGCTCGAGCTGCCCCAGCGTGTCGACGATCTCCATCGCCCGCCCGCCGAGCACATAGCTCGGCCGCATCAGCACCGGATAGCCGATCCGCTCGGCCGCCGCGACCGCCTCGTCGCGGCTGCGCGCAAGGCCATTGGCAGGCTGCAGCAGCCCCAGCTTGGTGATCAGCGCCGCGAACCGCTCGCGGTCCTCCGCCAGATCGATCGCGTCGGGCGTCGTCCCCAGGATCGGAATCCCGGCGGCTTCGAGCGCACGCGCGAGGTTCAGCGGGGTCTGCCCGCCGAACTGCACGATCACGCCGACCAGCTCGCCCTTCGACGCCTCGACATGCAGGATCTCGAGCACGTCCTCGGCGGTCAACGGCTCGAAATACAGCCGGTCGCTGGTGTCGTAATCGGTCGACACGGTCTCCGGGTTGCAGTTGACCATGATCGTCTCATAGCCCGCATCGGCGAGCGCGAAGCACGCATGGCAGCAGCAATAATCGAACTCGATCCCCTGCCCGATCCGGTTCGGCCCGCCGCCGAGGATGACGATCTTTTTCCGGTCGGTCGGCGCGGACTCGTTCTCGGGCTCGCCAAAGCTCGGCGCCTCGTAGGTCGAATACATATACGGCGTCTTGGCGTCGAATTCGGCCGCGCAGGTGTCGATCCGCTTGAACACCGGCCGCACACCGAGCTTCAGGCGATGCTGGCGCACCTCCTCCTCGGTCACGCCGCCGGTCATCGCCTTGACGACCTCGTGGATCAGCCCCGACCCGCGCGCGATCCCGCGGTTCATGCCGCGCAGATTGGCGGATTGCAGCGCGAGCCAGGCGAGCCTTTTGTCGCTGAACCCCATGCTCTTCAGACGCCGCATCCCCGTCGCGTCGATCGGCAGCCCGTCCTTCATCACCTCGGCCTCGGCCGCGATGATCTCGGCGATCCGCTCGAGGAACCACGGATCGTACTTCGCGATCGCGTGCACCTCGGCGACGGTGAAGCCCTCGCGCAACGCCTGTGCGGCGACCAGCAGCCGGTCGGGGGTCGCGACGGCCAGTGCCGCCTCGATCTCCGCGCGCGGCGCGCCAACCAGATGATCGACCTGGTTGAACCCACTCAGCCCCGTCTCGAGCCCGCGCAACGCCTTCTGCATCGATTCATGGATGTTGCGACCGATCGCCATCACCTCGCCGACCGACTTCATCGCGGTGCCGAGCGTGCTCGACGCGCCCTTGAACTTCTCGAATGCGAAGCGCGGGATCTTGGTGACGACATAGTCGATCGTCGGCTCGAAGCTCGCGGGCGTCGCGCCGGTGATGTCGTTCTCGATCTCGTCGAGCGTGTAGCCGACCGCGAGCTTGGCCGCGACCTTGGCGATCGGGAAGCCCGTCGCCTTCGACGCCAGCGCCGACGAGCGCGACACGCGCGGGTTCATCTCGATGACGACGAGCCGGCCGTCCTTCGGATTTACTGCGAACTGGACGTTCGAACCGCCTGTTTCGACACCGATTTCCCGCAGCACCGCGATCGATGCGTTGCGCATGATCTGGTATTCCTTGTCGGTCAGCGTCAACGCCGGCGCGACCGTGATCGAGTCGCCGGTATGGACGCCCATCGGATCGACATTCTCGATCGAGCAGATGATGATCGCGTTGTCCTTGCGGTCGCGCACCACCTCCATCTCGTACTCTTTCCAGCCGAGCAGCGATTCCTCGATCAGCACCTCGGTGGTCGGCGACAGGTCGAGCCCGTTGCGGACGATCGCGATGAACTCCTCACGATTATACGCGATGCCGCCGCCCGAGCCGCCCATCGTGAAGCTCGGCCGGATAATCGACGGAAGCCCCGTCTTTTCAAGCCCTTCCAGCGCTTCCTCGACAGTATGTGCGATCGCCGAGCGCGCGCTTTCCAGCCCGATCCGGTCCATCGCGTCGCGGAACTTCAGCCGGTCCTCCGCCATGTCGATCGCATCGGCATCCGCGCCGATCATCGTCACGCCGAATTTCTCGAGCGTGCCGTCATGGAACAACGCGAGCGCGGTGTTGAGCGCGGTCTGCCCGCCCATCGTCGGCAGGATCGCGTCAGGCCGTTCCTTCTCGATGATCTTGGCGACGATCGCGGGCGTGATCGGCTCGACATAGGTCGCGTCGGCCAGCTCGGGATCGGTCATGATCGTCGCGGGGTTCGAATTGACGAGGACGATCCGGTAACCCTCCTCCTTCAACGCCTTGATCGCCTGCGTGCCCGAATAATCGAACTCGCACGCCTGGCCGATGACGATGGGTCCTGCGCCGATGACGAGGATCGAGGTGATGTCGGTGCGTTTTGGCATTTACTTCGATTCCGTTGGCGGCTCGGAAATATACCCGAGCATGATGCGGCGGTCTGCATTCCTAGAAAGGTAACATCTGCCCGCTTTGGTGAGCTTGCCGACCGGGCCGGCTTTCACCAATGCGCGCGTTGTATGATAGCTTTCGAGTGAGATCTGACACGTCTGGGCGATTTGTTCATCGCTCTGTCCCTTCTGCGCGCAAGCCGACTGGCTGACGACCAGGCTCGCAAGGAACAGCAGCAGCTTCATAGCATTCCCACAAACCGCTCGAACAGATACAGACTGTCCTGCGGCCCTGGGCTCGCTTCCGGATGATACTGCACCGAGAAGGCCGGCTTGTCGGTCAGCTCGAGCCCCGCATTCGACCCGTCGAACAGCGACACGTGAGTCTCGCGAACGTTGGCCGGCAGGCTGTCGCGCTCGACCGAGAAGCCGTGGTTCATGCTGGTGATCTCGACCGCGCCGTCAGACAGGCGCTTGACCGGATGGTTGGCGCCGCGGTGGCCCTGGAACATCTTGGTCGTGGTCGCGCCGACCGCG
Source organism: Sphingomonas sp. FUKUSWIS1 (assembly GCF_000733135.1). NCBI lineage: Bacteria > Pseudomonadati > Pseudomonadota > Alphaproteobacteria > Sphingomonadales > Sphingomonadaceae > Sphingomonas > Sphingomonas sp. FUKUSWIS1. The sequence goes on along the minus strand of NZ_JPJC01000116.1, from coordinate 9,243 downwards.
AGGCCGAGCAGCTGATGGCCCAGACAGATGCCGAACAGCGGCTTGCCCGTCTCGAGCAGCTGGCGGATCACCGGCACGGCATATTCGCCGGTCGCGGCGGGATCGCCGGGGCCGTTCGACAGAAAGATGCCGTCGGGGGCGAGCGCCATCACCTCGTCATAGGTCGCGGTGGCGGGCACGACGGACACCTTAGCCCCCGCCGCGACGAGGTTGCGGAAGATGTTGCGCTTCGACCCGTAATCGATCGCGACGACATGCGGGCGGGCCGCGCTCGCGACGGGGGCATCGCCTTCGCCCGGCGCGAACGGTTGGGGCGACGCATCCCCTTCCCCGTTCGTGCTGAGCGCAGTCGAAGCACCGCTCTCCCCATAGCCAAACCCCAGCCGCCACGTGCCGCCCGGCGCCTGATCCCCCCAGCCATAATGCATCTCGGTCGACACGCCCTTGGCGAGGTCCATGCCCTCGAGGCCCGGCCAGCCCCGCGCCATCGCCAGCAGCGCGGCGACGTCGAATTCGCCGCTCGCCGAATGCGCGATCACGCCGTTGGGCGCGCCGCCGACGCGGATCCGCCGCGTCAGCGCGCGCGTGTCGATCCCCGACAGGCCGATCCGCGCATGCCGCTTCATCCAGCCGTCGAGGCCCTCGACCGCGCGAAAACTCGACGGCCCGGTCACATCCTCGCGGACGATGATGCCCAGCGCGTGTGGGTCGTCCGCCTCGATATCGTCGGGGTTCGCGCCGACATTGCCGATATGCGGAAAGGTGAAGCAGATCATCTGCCCGGCAAAGGACGGATCGGTCAGCACCTCCTGGTATCCGGTCATCGCGGTGTGGAAGCACACCTCGCCGACCGCCTCGCCCTCGGCGCCGAACCCGCGCCCCCAGATCACGTCGCCATTGGCAAGCACGAGCACGCCGGTCGCGCCGGCGGGCTTTGCCGAAGACATGGGTGTAGGCTGGGCGTCGGCCATCAGGCTGGGCACTCTCTTTACGTTGACGATGTCGCTAAGTGGTGTCCGCTAAGGCCGGCTTGCCGCAGCGTCAATCTGTTAAACCTTGGCTCGACGCGCTATCGCGTCCGGCTATCCCGAACCGCCTGAAAGACCCGTATATGATTCGCGACGACATCAAGGCCGCGCAGCTCACCGCGATGAAGGCCGGCGACAAGGAGAGCCGCAACGCCATCTCGTTGATCCAGGCCGCAATCAAGAACCGCGACATCGAGGCGCGGACCGGCAAGGCGCCCGAAAGCGACGACGCGCTGGTGATCGAAGTGCTCCAGAAGATGGTGAAGCAGCGCCGCGAGTCGATCGAAATGTTTTCGAACGGCGGCCGCCAAGAACTCGCCGACGCCGAGGCCGCGGAGGTCGCGGTGATCGAACGATTCCTGCCCGCGCAGATGAACGAGGCGGAGACGACGGCCGCGATCCTCAAGATCAAGGACGAACTCGGCGCGACCGGCATGAAGGACATGGGCCGCGTCATGGCCGAACTGAAGGCGCGCCACGCGAGCGAGCTGGACATGAGCAAGGCGAGTGGCCTGGTGAAGGCGGCGCTGTCTTAAGAAGATTTTGTTCGCGCGGAGGCGCGGAGGCGCGGAGGGGGTTGCGCTCGGGGCTTCTGCTGCGCGTCAGCGCAAGTATTGCTCTTATCTGCCGCTGCGCGGCGATAGTGGTGCGCACCCGCTCCCGGCGGACGCACCCCCTCCGCGCCTCCGCGCCTCCGCGCGAACAAGCCCTGCTTCTTCTCCTCTTCGGATTGCAGGTATCACCCCAACAGTGATACCGAGCTATACTCGCGCGCATGGCCCTGACCCCGCAATTTCTGGACGAGCTACGCGGCCGCACGTCGCTGTCGGCGCTGATCGGCAAGACCACCAAGCTCACCAAGGCCGGGCGCGAGCACAAGGGCTGCTGCCCGTTCCATAACGAGAAGACGCCCAGCTTCTACGTCAACGACGACAAGGGCTTCTACCACTGCTTCGGCTGCTCCGCGCATGGCGACGCGATCAAGTGGATGACCGACCAGCGCGGCCTGCCGTTCATGGACGCGGTCAAGGAGCTCGCCCAGGCCGCCGGGCTCGACATGCCCGCGATGGACCGCCAGTCCGCCGCCAAGGCCGAACGCGCCAAGGGCCTGCACGAGGTCATGTCCGACGCCGCCGACTGGTTCGTCGAGCAATTGAACGGCCTCGCGGGCAACGACGCGCGCGCCCTCCTCGACCGCCGCGGCATCACGCCCGAGACCGCCCGCGCCTTCGGCATGGGGTTCGCGCCCGACAGCCGCGGCAAGCTGAAAGCCGCGCTCAAGACCTACGGCGATCCGATGCTCGTCGAATCGGGCATGCTGATCAGCGTCGACGGCAAGGACCCGTATGACCGGTTCCGCGGTCGGCTGATGATCCCGATCCGCGACCCCCGCGGCCGGACGATCGCGTTCGGCGGGCGCGTGCTCGACGGCGGCGAGCCCAAATATCTCAACTCCCCCGACACCCCGCTCTTCGACAAGGGCCGCACGCTCTACAATCTCGACCGCGCCGCCCCCGCGTCGCGCAAGTCCGGCCGCGTCCTCGTCGTCGAGGGCTATATGGACGTCATCGCGCTCGCCCAGGCCGGCTTTGGCGAAGCGGTCGCCCCGCTCGGCACCGCGCTCACCGAGGCACAGCTCGAACGGCTGTGGCGGATGGTCGACGTCCCCCTCCTCTGCTTCGACGGCGACTCTGCCGGCCAGAAGGCAGCCCTGCGCGCCGCACACCGCGCGCTCCCCCTGCTCGCCCCCGGCCGCAGCCTCGCCTTCGTCACGCTCCCGCAAGGCCAGGACCCCGACGATCTCGTCCGCGCGGGCGGCCCCGGCGCGTTCGAGGCGCTGCTGAAAACCCCCGAACCGCTCGTCGACCGCCTCTGGGCGTCCGAAGTCGCCGCTGAGGCCCTCGACACCCCCGAACAGCGCGCCGGCCTCAAGCGCCGTCTCCACGAGCTTGCCGAAGGGATCGCCGATCCGTCGGTGAAGCAGGAATATCAGTCCGAGTTCAAGGACCGCTTCTACAAGCATTTCAAACCCGTCCGCGCGCCCTTCGTCCCCCGCGGCGAACGCCCCAAGGGCGGGTGGAAGCCCCCCTCCGCGCCGGTCACCGAGGACGCAAAGGCCTTCCTCGCCACGGGAATCGACCGCGTGCTGGCAAAAGCCGTGCTCGCCGGGCTGATCCGCCATCCGGTCGAGATCGCCCGCCACATGGAGGTGCTGGGCCCGCTGCAACTCATCGACGGCGCGCTCGGCCGGCTGTTCGAGGCGGTCGTCGATGTTGCACTTGAGGACCAGAAGCTTGATAGCGGCCGCTTGCTCACCATATTGGCGAGGTCCGGTTTCAATTCAGTCGCGAGTGACCTGTTGCGAGCCGATACGATGCCCTACTCGTTCACGCAGACCACGGCCGATCCCGCCCGCGTCCGCGCCGACCTAGACGAGGCGATCGCGATCATGGTCGCGCGTCCCGAGGTCGATGCGGCGCTCAAACAGGCGACCGCGGCGATGCAGACGCACTTCACCGAAGATGCGTTCGAACGACAAGTGGCAATGGTAAGAGAGAAACAGGCGTTGGAAGTCCGACTTGCAAATCTTGTACAGTCGAACGAAGACGCCCGAGCGTTGGGTACCGAGGGCGATTGATGGCTAAGGCGAACATGGCGGAACCCGCCGAGACGAACGACACCGGCGATGCGCCACTGATCGACATGAACGATGCGTCGATCAAGAAGGTCATCGCGCGCGCCAAGAAGCGTGGCTACATCACCTATGATCAGCTCAACGAGGCCTTGCCGCAGGGCGAGATGTCGTCCGACCAGATCGAGGACATCAGCGCCGCGCTGAGCGAGATGGGCATCAACATCGTCGACAACGACGAAGCCGGCGAGGAAGGCGAAGCCGAGCCCGCCAAGGACGACGACGACGAGCCCGAGGCCGCCGACGCCGAGGCCGACACAGGCCCCGCGATCGAGAAGAAGAAGGAGACCGTCGATCGCACCGACGATCCGGTCCGCATGTATCTTCGCGAGATGGGCGCGGTCGAGCTGCTCAGCCGCGAGGGCGAGATCGCGATCGCCAAGCGGATCGAGGCGGGTCGCGACACGATGATCCTGGGTCTGTGCGAATCGCCGATCACCTTCAACGCGATCATCGACTGGTCGACCGCGCTCAACGAGGGCACGATGCAGCTGCGCGAGATCATGGATCTCGACGCGATGCTGTCGAAGGACCCCGCGCCTGAGGCGATGGCCGAGGACGGCGAGGCCGACGACGGCGAGATCAGCGAGAAGAACGCCGGCCCCTCGTTCAAGGAAGAGGCCGAGCCCGAAGAGCCGTCCGCCGACGAGGACGAGGATGGCGAGCGCCGCGCCCCGCGCGCGTCCGACGACGAGGAGGAGGACAACACCCTCAGCCTCGCGCAGATGGAGGAACAGCTCAAGCCGATCGCGCTCGAGCGCTTCGCCAACATCACCGCGCTCTACAAGAAGTTCAGCAAGATCCAGCAGAGCCGCGTCGACGCGATGGGCATCGGCGGCGATTTCTCGGCCGCCGACGAGCGCAAGTATCAGAAGCTGCGCGAGGAGCTGACCGCCGAGGTCGAGAGCGTCCAGTTCCACAACGCCAAGATCGAATATCTCGTCGATCAGCTCTATGCCTATAACCGCCGCCTGACCGCGCTGGGCGGCCAGATGCTGCGCCTCGCCGAGCGCCACAAGGTGCCGCGCAAGGACTTCCTCGATCGCTATATCGGTCACGAGATCGACGAGAACTGGCTGGCGACGGTCAACAAGGTCGACAAGAAGTGGACCGCGTTCGTCGCCAACGAGAGCGAGGCGGTCGAGCGCATCCGCGCCGAGATCGCTGACATCACGCAGCAGACCGGCATGGCGCTCACCGAGTTCCGCCGGATCGTCAACATGGTCCAGAAGGGCGAGCGCGAGGCGCGTATCGCCAAGAAGGAAATGGTCGAGGCGAACCTGCGTCTCGTGATCTCGATCGCCAAGAAATACACGAACCGCGGGCTTCAGTTCCTGGATCTCATCCAGGAGGGCAATATCGGCCTGATGAAGGCGGTCGACAAGTTCGAGTATCGCCGCGGCTACAAGTTCAGCACCTATGCGACCTGGTGGATCCGCCAGGCGATCACCCGCTCGATCGCCGACCAGGCCCGCACGATCCGCATCCCGGTCCACATGATCGAGACGATCAACAAGCTGGTCCGCACCAGCCGCCAGTTCCTCCACGAGCAGGGCCGCGAGCCCACGCCCGAGGAAATGGCCGAGCGCCTCTCCATGCCGCTCGAGAAGGTCCGCAAGGTGATGAAGATCGCCAAGGAGCCGATCAGCCTCGAAACGCCAATCGGCGACGAGGAGGATTCGCATCTCGGCGACTTCATCGAGGACAAGAACGCGATCATCCCCGTCGATGCCGCGATCCAGGCGAACCTCAAGGAAACCGTGACGCGCGTGCTGGCGAGCCTCACCCCGCGTGAGGAACGCGTGCTGCGCATGCGCTTCGGCATCGGCATGAACACCGACCACACGCTCGAGGAAGTCGGCCAGCAGTTCAGCGTGACCCGCGAGCGCATCCGCCAGATCGAGGCAAAGGCACTGCGCAAGCTCAAGCATCCGAGCCGCAGCCGGAAAATGCGGAGCTTCCTCGACCAGTAAGGGTTGCGGAATTTCTGATCGAACGAACGGGCCGCGGTGGAAACACCGCGGCCCTTTTCGTTATCGTACCGGCGTCAATGCGAGAAAGCACTGGCCCCCATATCCCCCGAACAACGACGAGCCGGCGTTCGCAAGACACCATGCCCTCCCCTGTTCTCCCGCGAAGGCGGGAGCCCAGTCTGAATCCCCGCCTTCGCGGGGAAACAAGTCTTATGTGTCCGAAAGGGATGGCCGCCGAGAGCATCCGCGCTAGGTTGCGTGAGCGTAACGCCACCCTCGGCCCGCCGGCGCTGCTCACAGTCTCGCTAGGTTGTTCTGGACAGTTCCGATAGCGGATCGTTCGCTAACTGTGACACGTCATGCAGGAATGGAGAAATTACGGGCGATAACGCAAGTCACTCTAGCCGTATCATAATCGCCTGGGGCTGGGGCCGCGCATACGGAGTAAAGTTCGCTCACTCCTGTCTGAACTACCCTCTCGCAAATCTCTATCAATTTTTCTCCGTGGGCAGATTAGGCCTGCCCACCCTTTGCTTAACCGTTGTCGATGAAACAGGCTTTTTTGCCTGCGGAGCAACCTGATGAGGCGACCTACCCCTCGGAGCAGGTACAGTAAACTTTACCTTGCAGTCATCAGATATGAGGGCCCGTGAATTATCAGGCATTATAGCTAAAAATTTACCAGACATTTGCCTTAAGACTACCGCTCGAGAGCATGCTGTATGGCTATTCTTAGCCTCTTTATATGTCCTAAAACGATCCGCCTGCCCGTGCCCGGCGCCTATGCAAAAAAGAGCAATGAGAAAGTTACTAAGAATGGATCCTGCTTCATAAGTCCAGTTGCTGACCCCACGCTTTTCGCAGAATAACATCCACAAAAGAGTTCCCGGCAATAGAATGCCCACCCATAACAGCCGATATGAGAACTGGTCGTCGTTCCACAGCCTCCAGAGTATTATGGTTGAACAGACGGCAAATGCTGAGATCGCTGTTCCCATTACGACCCGCCGAAATGTACGGAAGTGAGAAATTCCCTTAACTCTCTGGTCTTCAGGTAGCGCGTTGATTTTGTCGATCGTATAGGGGTTAGGATAACTCAACCGCGCCAAAGTCAGCAAAAGTGGTATGATGAGGGATAGGACGTATACCGGAACCATATCGTTAATAGACACGGATACGAGATCAGCAGCGGACGCATGCACTACGAGATCCGCGCCAAATCCTAAACAGTAGCTATACAGCTAAAACGCCGACCCGAGAATATGTGCAATCGGAATGGCAACAAGAGTGTGACTTAGGCGCTCGTTACTGGTCATCGCAACTTGATAGCAAGATCACCTTCAATCCGCTATCCGTTTCGTCACGTTCTCCTACCGCAAGGCCATTGCATCATCTGGTCTAAACGGCTAACGCAACGGTCACGACGCCAAAATAGATACCTTTATTTATCAATAGTTAGCGGATTTGCCGTGCTTACCCTCGGCTGCACCGATAGCGCCCTGTCGCATCGCATCTGCAGTCAAAACCACCCCAGAATACGTCAAAGCCCCGCCATGCCCCGCCTGATCCTCTTCAACAAACCCTACGACGTCCTCAGCCAGTTCACGGACGCGAAGTCGCCGACGCCGCGCGCGACGCTGTCGCAGTTCGTCGAGGTGCCCGGCGTCTATCCGGCGGGGCGGCTGGATCGCGACAGCGAGGGGCTGTTGCTGCTGACCGACGACGGTCGCCTCCAGGCGCGGATCGCGGACCCGAAGTTCAAGCTGGCCAAGACCTATCTCGTGCAGGTCGA
>NZ_JPJC01000116.1:0-1667 GCF_000733135.1 Sphingomonas sp. FUKUSWIS1 | reverse complement strand
GCCGCGCTCGATGCCTTGCGCGACGGCGTCGTGCTGAAGGACGGCCCCACCCGCCCCGCCGAGGTCGAACGGATCGACGCGCCCGACCTCTGGCCGCGCGTGCCCCCGATCCGCGTGCGCGCGAGCATCCCCGATTGCTGGCTGAGGATCACGATCCGCGAAGGCCGCAACCGCCAGATCCGCCGGATGACCGCGGCGATCGGCCACCCGACGCTCCGCCTCGTCCGCTGGAGCATCGGCGACTGGACCCTGGCGGATCTCGCCCCCGGTCGCTGGCGCGACGCCTGACCCGGCCCCGCGCCGCCCGCCTCAACACCACGGCCCACGATCGACACAAGCCACCACCCCACCCACACCGTCATCCTGACGAAAGTCAGGATCCAGGGTCACGAGGGCGGCCCTCCATGGCGCTCGTCACCGCCCCGCCCGCTGTAAGGAACGCTGCTGGCCTTATCGCGGCAAAAGGCGCAGCCTACCCGCATGGCCTGGTCTGATCCAGCCTCGACTCGCACCCCCGCCTCCGCGGTCGCCGGGTCATGCCCGACAGGGGGTCGTCACCCCCGCGCGAAAAAACGCGCTATCGTCTCAACATTCGCAACATTCGCGGTCCCCGCCCCTGCCCCGAACCCTGCCGGGTGCCCGACGGCAGGCACGAAAAAGGGCGCGGGGACCATCGCCCCCGCGCCCTCGATCGCGTCTCGCAGGATCCGATTACTCGGCGGCTGCGGTGCCCTTGGCGGGGCGCATGTCGCGACGCTCGGCGATACGCGCTGCCTTGCCGGTGCGGCCACGCAGGTAATACAGCTTGGCGCGACGCACGGCGCCCTTGCGGACGACTTCGATCGAATCGACGTTCGGCGAGTAGAGCGGGAAGACGCGCTCGACGCCCTCGCCGAAGCTCATCTTGCGCACGGTGAAGTTGCTGCCCATGCCCTTGTTCGAGCGCGCGATGCACACGCCCTCATAGTTCTGAATACGGGTGCGCTCGCCTTCGACGACCTTCACGCCGACCTTCAGCGTATCGCCGGGGCGGAAATCGGGGATCGTCTTGTTGGCCAGGAACTTCGCGATGTTCTCGGCTTCGATCGTCTGCAACAGGTTCATAGTCAGTCCTCGTGTCGCCGCGCGCCAGAGGGCGACTGGACCCGAGCGCCCTCATGGCGCTCCCAAAGGTCCGGTCGCCGTGACCGTGTATCGATCTCCGCGCGGCGTTTGCGCCATGCGTCGATCTTCGCATGATCCCCCGATCGCAGCACCTGCGGGATCGTGCGCCCTTCCCATATCTGAGGTCGGGTATAATGCGGATATTCGAGAAGCCCCGTTTCGAAGCTCTCGTCATCCCCACTAGAAGCCGCGCCCATTACGCCGGGCAGCAGCCGAATGCAAGCATCGAGGAGCACCAGCGCGCCCATCTCGCCGCCCGACAGGATATAGTCGCCGATCGACACCTCCTCGATGGCGCGCGCCTCGAACAACCGCTCGTCGAACCCCTCGAACCGCCCGCACAGCACGGTGACGCCGGGGCCTGCTGCGAGCTCACGAACGCGCTCCTGCGTCAGCGGCCTGCCGCGCGGCGTCATCGCCAGCACCGGCCGCCCGTCCGCGACGCTGTCGATCGCCGCGGCGACCACGTCCGCGCGCAGCACCATCCCCGCGCCGCCGCCCGC
>NZ_JPJC01000115.1:0-5481 GCF_000733135.1 Sphingomonas sp. FUKUSWIS1 | reverse complement strand
CGGCTGGCGGCGATCCAGGGGCAGCTCGCCGATGCCCGTGCGCGCGGCTATACCGAAAGCCATCCCGACGTCGTCGCACTGCGCGCGCAGCTCGCCCAGGCAACCGCGGCGGCGCGCGGCGAACCGCTGTCGGGCGGCAGCGGCGCGGGCTCGTCGCCCAATCCGCTCTATGTCTCGCTGCAGGCCATGATGGCGGACAAGCAGGCGGCGGTCGCGTCGCTCAGGATCCGCCGCGCGCAGCTGCAGGGCGATCTCGACCAGCTCAACGCGAAGCTCTCCGAGGATCCGACCGTCGCCGCGGAACAGGGCGCGATCGACCGCGATTATCAGGTCCTGAAGGACCAGTATGACCAGCTGTTGACCCAGCGCGAACAGATCGCGCTCCGCGGCCAGGCGCAGTCGCAGACCGATCGCGTCAAGTTCAGCGTGATCGACCCGCCGACCACGCCGCAAAAGCCGAGCGCACCGAACCGGATGCTGCTGCTGACCGGCGTGCTGATCGCCGGGCTCGGTGCCGGGATCGGCGGCGCGTTCCTGCTCGGCCAGCTCCGCGGCACGTTCGCGACGAGCGCCCGGCTCGAACGCGTCGCGGGGATGCCGGTGATCGGGTCGATCGGCGAAGTCGTGACGCGCACCCAGTCCGAGCTGCGCGCCAAGCAGTTCCGGATGTTCCTCGGCGGCACGGCAGCACTCGGCGCCGCCTATGTGCTGCTGCTGGGTGTCGAGATCCTGCAGCGTGGCCTGGCGGCCTGAGGACGTGACCATGCGTAGCAAGATCCCCGAATCGCACGAAGCCAGCGGCGAGCCGCCACGCGCGCCGTCGCTGCTCGAACGGGCCGCCACGGTCTATGACTTCAACCAGCACGTGCGCGCCCGGCCGCCGGTGCCGCCGGTCGAACCGGCACGCGCGCCCGAGCCTGCCGCCGAGCCCGTTGCCGCGTTCGAAGCCGACGCGCCGGACTCCGACGATGCGACCTTCCTCGCGATCCCGCCCGAGCTTCGCGCGCCGATCGGGCAGGAATTGCCCGACGAGTTTCATCTGCCGTTCGTCGCCAGCGACACGGCGATGATCGATCGCGGGATGCTGGCGGCGAACGGCATGATGGTGCCCGGCGCGCCGGTCGGCCCGCTGGCGGAGGAGTTCCGCCTCATCAAGCGACAGTTGCTGATCACGCGCGCGCAGATCGAGGCCAGCGCGGTGCCCGACAAGGCGCGCACGATCCTCGTCTGCTCGGCGCGGCCGAACGACGGCAAGACCTTCTGCGCGATCAACCTCGCGCTCTCGATCGCCGCGGAGCGCGATACCGAGGTGCTGCTGGTCGATGCCGATGTCGCCAAGCCCGACGTGCTGCGGCAGCTCGGGCTCGACGATGGCCCCGGCCTGCTCGATGCGCTGGCCGATACGAGCATCGACGTCGAGACGCTGGTGATCCGCACCGACGTGCCGCATCTTTCGATCCTGCCCGCGGGCGACCGGACCACGATGGATACCGAACTGCTCGCCAGCGCGCGGACCCGCGCGGTGCTCGCGCGGCTGCTCGCGGCGGATCCGCGGCGCATCGTGATCTTCGACTCGCCGCCTGCGCTCGCCGCGTCGCCCGCGGGCGTGCTCGCGATGCTGGTCGGGCAGGTCATGCTCGTCGTCCGCGCCGATCATACGCCCGAAAGCGAGGTCCGCGCCGCGGTCAATCGGCTCGACAGCTGCGAGCATATCCAGCTGGTGCTCAACGCGGTGTCGTTCGTTCCCGGCGGCGCGCGGTTCGGCAGCTATTACGAGCAAGGCGGCGCCCGGTGAGCGATGTCCGCCTGATCCTCGGCGGGGCCGCGGCGCTGTTCGTCGCAGGGCCTGCACTCGCCCAGTCGGTCTCCGAAACGGGATCCGGTAGCGGGCAGGGCGCGCGGCGTGTCGTCATACGGCCCTATATTGAGGCGACGCAGATCCTCACCGCGGATCTCGGCGGTGGCGACGTGCTCACCTACACCTCGCTCGCGGCGGGCGTCGATGCGGCGGTGTCGACCGCGCGGATCAACGGGCAGGTCAGCTATCGCTACGAACGCCGCTTCGCCTATGACGACGATATCGGCGACACCGACATCCATTCGGGCCTCGCGCGGGTCGAGGCGCAGCTGACGCGCAACCTCTCGCTGGAAGCAGGCGGAATCGCCACGCGATCGCGCTCGGACATCCGCGGCGCCGCGCCCGGCGTGCTGGTCGGCAACGTGTCGAACATCGCGCAGGTCTATGCCGTCTATGGCGGCCCGAATTTCGCCGCGCAGGCGGGCGACGTCGCGCTCAACGCCAACTACCGGCTGGGCTATACCAAGGTCGAGACCCCGACCTTCGGCACCGCCGCGACCGGCGGGCAGCGGCTCGATTATTACGACGATTCGATCGGCCACACCGCGACCGCCAGCGCCGGGTTTCGGCCGGGCACGCTGCTGCCGGTCGGGCTGACCGCGAGCGCGGGGTTCGACCGCGAGACCGCGGGCCAGCTCAGCCAGCGCTACCAGGGCTATTTCGGCCGCGGCGACGCGGTGCTGCCGGTGTCGCCCTATGTCGCGCTGACCGCGGGCCTCGGCTATGAGCGGATCGAGACGAGCCAGAAGGATGCGCTGGTCGATGCCGCGGGCGTCCCCGTGCTCGAACGCGACGGCCGGTTCCGGACCGCGCCGGGATCGCCGCGCCGCATCGCCTATCGCACCGACGGGCTCTATTACGACGCGGGCGTGATCTGGCGGCCGAACCGGCGCACTTCGGTCGAGGCACGGATCGGCGAACGCTATGGCTCGCTCAGCTTCACCGGCACCGCGACCTACCAGGCGTCGAAGGACGTCGGCGTCGCGGTCAACGTCTATGACGGCGTGCAGACCTTCGGCCGCCAGCTGCGCACCGGCCTCGCCAACCTGCCGACGAGCTTCCTCGCGCCCAACCAGGGCTTTGCGCAGCAGTTCAACGGCTGCGTCTTCGGCGCGACCGGCGCGGCACCGGGCGGCTGCCTCGACGACGTGTTCCAGTCGATCTCCACCTCGAGCTACCGTGCGCGCGGGATCGACGCGGTGCTCGTCGCGACGCGCGGGCGGACGACCTTCGGCGGGGGGATCGGCTATGCCAATCGCCGGCTGTTCGCGCCGCGCGGCGCGCCCGGCCTCGTCGTCACCGGCCTCGAGGACGAGAGCTATTACGGCCAACTCTATTTCGCGCGGTCGCTGTCTTCGGTATCGGGGATCAATGCGACCGCGTTCGTGAACTATTTCGACAGCCAGCTCGGCGGCGGTTTCGTTACCGCGGGCGATGGCGGGGTCTGGTCCTATGGCGCGACCGGCACCTATTACCGCAATTTCGGACGGCTCGGCACGACCGCGTCGCTCGGGTTATACAGCTTCAAGGTCGGCGACTTCGACAGCGACTGGTCCGCACAGGCGCTGCTCGGTGCACGGTATCAGTTCTAGGATATTTGGCAGATGTACGACGAACATTACGGACTGACGGGACGCCCGTTCCAGCTCACCCCGGATCCCCAATTCTGGTTCGAATCGGGGACGCATCGCAAGGCGATGGCGTATCTCGGCTATGGCCTGGCGCAGGGCGAGGGCTTCATCGTCATGACCGGCGATATCGGTGCGGGCAAGACCACGCTGGTCGGGCATCTGATGGACACGATCGACCATCAGAGCCTGAACGCGATCCGGCTGGTGTCGACCGCGATCGAGGCGAGCGACCTGCTGCGGATCGTCGCGACCGCGCTCGGTGTCGACCCGGCGGGGCTCGAAAAGGCGCAGTTGCTGACCGCGATCGAACGCGGGCTGCACGCCGTCGCACGGACCGGCAAGCGCACGCTGCTGATCGTCGACGAGGCGCAGGCGCTGCCCGTGTCCGCGCTCGAGGAACTGCGGATGCTGTCCAATTTCCAGACCGCCGGCCATGCGCTGCTGCAGATCCTGCTGCTCGGCCAGCCCGAATTCCGTGACCGGCTCCACGGCTCCGACGGGCTCGAACAGTTGCGCCAGCGGGTGATCGCGATCCACCATCTCGACCCGATGGAGCCGCATGAGGTCGCCGACTATATCGCGCACCGCCTGTCGGTGGTCGGCTGGGAGGGCAATCCGGCGTTCACCGACGACGCGGTCGCCGCGCTGTTCGACGGGTCGGACGGCATCCCCCGCCGCCTCAACATGCTGGCGGGCCGCGTCATGCTCTATGCCGCGATCGAGGATCTGCGCGTCATCGACGGCGCCGTCGTCCGCGCCGTGCAGAGCGACCTGACCGCGGACCTGCCGACACGCGCGACGACGCCCACGCCCGAGCCTGCCCCCGAACCCGCCGCCGAACCCAAGGCACAGCCGCGCGGCACGTCCGACCCCGCCACCGACCCGGCCACCGACCCTGCGGTCCTCGACCGTCTCGCGATGCTCGAGGCGCGGGTCGAGCAGCAGGACCAGGCGCTGCGCCGTGTCCTGACGCTGCTCGTCGAGTGGGTCGAGGGCGACGAGCCTAGGCCCGATTACAAGCCGATCCGCGGCGCGTCGCACTGGCACGACGCGGCGTGATCCGGTGACGACGGCGGTAAAGGCCGGCCCGATCCGCAACGGCATGTCGGTCGATGTCGAGGACTGGTTCCAGGTCGGCGCGTTCGAGACGGTGATCGACAAGGCCGACTGGGACGGCCTCCAGCCGCGCGTCGAGGCGAATACCGATGCGGTGCTCGCGCTGTTCGCCGAAAGCGGCGTGCACGCGACCTTCTTCACGCTCGGCTGGGTCGCGCACCGCTATCCTGCGCTGATCCGCCGGATCGTCGATGCCGGGCACGAGATCGCGAGCCATGGCTGGGATCACCAGCGCGTCTTCACGATGGACGCAGGCCTGTTCCGCGCCGACCTCGCGCGTGCGCGCGCCGCGATCGAGGATGCGGCGGGACAGCGTGTCACGGGCTACCGCGCGCCGAGCTTCTCGATCGACCAGCGCACGCCCTGGGCGCACGCCGTGCTGGCCGAAGGGAACTATGCCTATTCGTCGAGCGTCGCACCGCTCGCGCACGACCATTATGGATGGCGCGACGCACCGCGCTTCGCCTTCCGCCCGCTGGCCGACAGCGCATTGCTCGAAGTGCCCGTCACCGTCGCGCAGTTCGGCACGCGTCGCGTCGCCACGGGGGGCGGGTTCTTCCGGCTGCTGCCCGCCGCGCTGATGGATTTCGCGGTGCGCCAGGTGAACGCCGCCGACCACCCGGCGATGTTCTATTTCCACCCCTGGGAGATCGATCCCGCCCAGCCGCGCGTCGCGGCGGCACCTTTGCGCTCGAAGATCCGGCATTATTCGCGGCTTGGCGCGATGGCGGGCAAGCTGCGCGGGCTGATCGGGCGGCATGACTGGGGCCGCGTCGATGTCGCGGTCGCGGTTGAGGCGGGTCGGCTGCGGTGACGACGGCCACCGTGCGCGAGGCGGATCTCGCCGACGCGGACGAGCGCGCGCGGATCGCGGCG
>NZ_JPJC01000114.1:34165-55884 GCF_000733135.1 Sphingomonas sp. FUKUSWIS1 | reverse complement strand
GGTGATGACCGCGGGTGCGGATTCGGTGATGGCGCGGACCTTCGCCAACCCCGACACCTTCGATTTTGCGGTGGTCGAGCCCGGCTTCATGCCGGTGCCGCCGCCGCGCGCCCTTGCGCCGTCCGACAATAGCGCCAAGTGACTGCCAAACCACCCTATCCCGTCTTCCCCCAGATGATCGACCAGCCGTGACCACCCGCAACAGCGTCGACTACAAGCCATTCGAACCGAAGGTCGCAGGCGGCCGGGCGCGGGCGATCCCGTGGCTGACCGTCATGGCGGGATCGCTGATGACGATCGTGCCGCTGATCGCGACGATCCCGATCCTGCCGCCGTTCGGGTTCGTCATGCTGCTCGCATGGCGGCTGCTCGCGCGCTACGCGCTGCGCCCCTGGGCGGCGGCACCGCTCGGGCTGTTCGACGACCTGCTCAGCGGGCAGCCGCTGGGCAGCGCGGTGCTGCTCTGGTCGCTGGCGTTCGTGGCGATCGACATGATCGAGCAGCGGCTGGTGTACCGCGATTTCTGGCAGGACTGGCTGATCGCGAGCGGCGGGATCGCGTGCTGCGTGATCGGCGGGCGATTTCTGGGCGTACGGGTCGGCACGCATGTCGACACCGTGCTATTGGCGCAGATCGTGATCACCATGATGCTCTTCCCGCTGGCGGCACGGATCGTCGCGACGATCGAACGACGCAGGGTCCAGGAATGAGGCGGGTTTCCGAATGAGACGGCCGCCGCGTGTCGTGACCGAGATGTCGCAAGCCTATAGTTTCTCGCGCCGTGCCTGGATGCTGGGCGCGGTGCAGGGCGGCGTCGGGCTGATGCTGGCCGGGCGGATGGCATGGCTGTCGATCGCGCAGAACGAACGCTACACGATGCTGTCCGAGAGCAACCGCGTGAACATGACGCTGTTGCCGCCGCGGCGCGGCTGGATCGTCGACCGCCACGGCGTGCCGATCGCGAACAACCGCACCGATTTCCGCGTCGACATCATCCCCGACCGGTTGCGCGACAAGGAGCGCGTGCTGCCGCTGCTCGGCCGCATCCTCCAGCTGCCGCCCGAGGAGATCGAGCGGATCGCGATCGACCTCGACCATGCCGCCGGGTTCCAGCCCGTCCAGGTCGCGGAGAATCTCGACTGGGAGCGGTTCGCCGCGGTCAGCGTGCGGCTGCCCGAGCTGCCCGGCGTCGCGCCGACGCGCGGCTTTGCGCGCAACTATCCCGCGGGCGCCGCGGTCGCGCATCTGACCGGCTATGTCGGCGTGCCCAATGCCGAACAATACAAGAAGACGCGCGACCCGCTGCTCGTCACCCCCGGCTTCAAGCTCGGCAAGGACGGGCTCGAGAAGATGCTCGAACCCGCGCTGCGCGGCGAGGCGGGCGCGAAGCGGGTCGAGGTCACCGCGCGGGGCAAGCTGGTCGCCGAGCTCGCGACCAAACCCGACGTGCCGGGCAAGACCGCGCGGCTGACGATCGACGCGGGACTGCAGGAATATGCCGCGCGCCGGCTGGGCACCAATTCGGGGTCGGTGGTCGTCATCGACTGTCGCACCGGCGAGATGCTCGCGATGGTGTCGATGCCCGCCTATGACCCCAACAGCTTTTCGGACGGGATCAGCCATCTCGAATGGCAGATGCTGAGCGACGACGATCACGTGCCGCTGATGAACAAGGTCACGCAGGGGCTGTATCCGCCGGGTTCGACGGTCAAGCCGATGAACGGGCTGGCGCTGCTCCATGCCGGCGTCCCGGCCGACGCGCGGGTCAATTGCTCGGGCGCGATGCGGCTGGGGACCAGCGTGTTCCATTGCCACAAGCGCGGCGGGCACGGGCCGCTCGACCTCAAGAACGCGATCATGCAGAGCTGCGACATCTATTTCTACGAGATGGCGCGGCGGGTCGGCTATGCCGCGATCGCGCCGATCGCGCGGACGCTGGGCATGGGGCAGAAGTTCGACCTGCCCTTTTCGACGCAGCGGTTCGGGACGATGCCCGACCCCGACTGGAAGCTACACAAGTACAAGCGGCCCTGGACGGTCGCGGATTCGCTCAACGCGTCGATCGGCCAGGGCTATGTACTCGCCAACCCGTTGCAGCTCGCGGTAATGGCGGCGCGGATCGCGTCCGGCCGCGACCTGCAGCCGAGCATTCTCGCGAGCCAGGTCCACCGCGACGCGCCCGCGCTGGCGATCGATTCGGAAAATCTCGCGCGGGTGCGCGAGGCGATGTTCGGCGTGATCAACCAAGGCGGCACCGGCGGCGCGGCCAAGCTGCTGATCCCGGGCGTCGCGATCGCGGGCAAGACCGGCACCGCGCAGGTCCGCCGCATCACCATGGCGGAGCGGCGCTCGGGCGTGCTCAAGAACGGCCAGCTGCCGTTCAAGCTGCGCGACCATGCGCTGTTCATCGGCTTCGCGCCCGCGGACAACCCGCGCTACGCGCTCGCCGTGGTGCTCGAGCATAACGGGCATACGGTGCGCAACCTCGACACGCCGATGATCGGGCGCGACATCATGACCTACATGCTCGACCGCGAGCGCGCGCTGAAATCGCTTGCCGAGGTCGAACCGACCTGGGGCGGCGACATCAGGACGCGGATGGCGGCGACCGCGGCGAGCTATCGCGCGGCGCAGAGCGCCCCGCCCGCCGCGATCGCGACCAAGACCGACGCGACCGTGCCAAGCGACGCGCCGGCGGTCGAGAACGCCACCGATGTCGCCAACCGGACCCAGGCGGATCTGGCCACCGCGGGCGGCGGGGTCGCGGAAGACGGAACCACGGAGCGCGGCCAATGACATCGCGGATCATCCCCGAACAGCTTGCCACCCTGCCCTGGCGGACGTTGCTGCTGGTCACGGCGATCGGGACCTTCGGGCTGGTCGTGCTCTATTCGGCGGCGGGCGGCTCGCTGCGCCCCTGGACGCTGCCGCAGGGCATCCGCTTCTTCATCCTCCTGGCAGGCTCGGTCGTGCTCTCACGCATCCCCGAGCGCGTCTGGAAGGCGGCGGCGTGGCCGACCTATGGTGCGCTCGTCCTCGCGCTGGTGCTCGTCGAGCTGCTCGGCGCGGTGCGCGGGGGCAGCCAGCGCTGGCTCGATCTCGGCTTCATCCGGCTGCAGCCATCCGAATTGATGAAGCCGGCGATCGTGCTCGCCTGTGCGCGCTTCTACGACATGCTGCCGCCCAACGAGACGCGGCGGTTCGCGGCCGTCTGGCCCGCCGCGGTGCTGATCGGCATCCCCGCGGCGATCGTGATGAAACAGCCCGATCTGGGCACCGCGCTGATGATCTGCGCAGGCGGCGCGACGGTGATGTTCCTGGCGGGCATCCCGCTGAGGCTGTTCGTCGGCGGCGCGGTGGCCGCGTCGGTCGCGATCCCGCTCGCGATCAACTTCGCGCTGCACGATTATCAGCGCAACCGGATCCTGATCTTCCTCGATCCCGAAAGCGATCCGCTGGGCACCGGCTATCACATCAGCCAGTCCAAGATCGCGATCGGATCGGGCGGGCTGTGGGGCAAGGGGTTCCTCAACGGCACGCAGAGCCATCTCGACTATCTCCCCGAGGGGCATACCGACTTCGTGTTCGCGACGATGGCCGAGGAATGGGGGCTGGTCGGCGGCTGCCTGCTGATCCTCGCCTTCCTGCTGGTGATCCGCTGGGGGATCGAGGTCGGCCAGCGCGCGCAGTCGCGGTTCGCGCGGCTGGCCGCTGCGGGGCTCGCCACGACGATCTTCTTCTATGTCGCGATCAACCTGATGATGGTGATGGGCCTCGCCCCCGTGGTGGGCATCCCGCTGCCGCTGTTCAGCTATGGCGGGTCGTCGCAGATGACCGTGCTGCTGTGCCTGGGGATATTGATGTCGATCGACCGGGAAAATCGCAAGACGACCCGCTGGTAAGCAGAAAAAGACAGCAATTTGGACGAAAGGGGGTTGCGGCCCCCGATGAGTCTGCTAACAGCGCGCCTCCAGCAGCGGGGCGCCACACCAGGGCGCCACTCAAAACCGCCCCGGAATGGACGCATAGCTCAGTTGGTAGAGCAGCTGACTCTTAATCAGCGGGTCCTTGGTTCGAGCCCAA
Organism: Sphingomonas sp. FUKUSWIS1; assembly: GCF_000733135.1. Lineage (NCBI taxonomy): Bacteria > Pseudomonadati > Pseudomonadota > Alphaproteobacteria > Sphingomonadales > Sphingomonadaceae > Sphingomonas > Sphingomonas sp. FUKUSWIS1. Next base: position 51,801 of record NZ_JPJC01000114.1, on the reverse strand, counting down.
GTGCGTCCACCATTCTCCACCGCAGAAAACAGATGTTTTCCACTGCGGCGGAGTCATGTCTGTTCGACATGGTCTGATCTGTCTTCCGACAGTTTCTCTCCCAACTGAATGATATGCGCCTGCCGCGCGACCGCGATCTTTCGCGCCTTGTTCGCGATTGGCTCGCTGCAGGTTCGCATGACGTTGAGCATCGCGTGACCGGAGATCGGCCGCACGACCGGGTTGCCCGTCTTCGACTGTATCAGGGGGCCTACTCGCCTAGCTGAGCCCCTGCCCGCGCGATCGCGCGGTACCCTGCGCCTGTGGCATCCTTGGAGCCGAATACGTCCCAGACGCGCCGGCAGCGGCGCTCCGACTAGGTCATTGGGTCGCAGTCCCTGCCCGTCCCAGCTGGGGCGGCATCGTGACGAGCAGGGAACCCTTGCGGGGAGGCGAGGCCTCATCGGCCGGATGAGGCTTTGTGGTTAAGAAATGGTTAACGCCCTCGACCGGAGCGCCGTTTGTACGCACGGTGACGCTGGTCGAAGGCCGTGGCACCTCGGCACGGATCGACTTCGGTAATGTCCCGACCATGACGGGACAGATGATGTGGAGTAATAGCTCGTCCGCATCGCGCATCGGCCCCGCCTCGCGGGTGGTCGCAAGCATGCGTTCATATTCGGCAACTGCGATGGCTGAACCGCTTCTACGGCTCACCATCGCTGACCTTGCCGATCTCTCAGCTGTGCACCTGACGTCTGTTGCCAGTGACAGCCGGGCTCGACTCTGACTTAGATATAGGCCGGCGTCGTACCATGGCCCTGGTATTTCTCGCCTTTCACGCTGCTGCGATTGAACATGCCGAGATCTCGGTTGCCCGCCTTCATACTGCTCGGCATCCGCTGGCAGTAACCACGATCCTGGTTTGTCGATCCAGCGCCATGTGGTGTCGAAGCCTTGTCGCGCATCGTGAACTCCCATTAACCCTATTGTTTAACTCTTTACACATTCGCGTTAATTGCGACGTAACTGAGTTCGTCAGAGTCCAAGAATTGAGCGGCGCATTGGTTCCGACCGAAAATTCCGGTAAATTTAGCGAGCAACCAAAGTACCATAGTGCGCTTGGTGCCGTGATACCCAGGGCCGAGGACGTGGCGAGCCGGGCAGGCCCCAGGGTCGCAACGAGCGCCTGTTCGAGCAAGCCGCGATCAACCCGCATCGTGGTTCGCGGTCGCTGATGGGCAAGCGCAAGGTTTTGCCAAACCGTCTCACATCCCTGCGGCCGGAGCTCGGTTCGTTGCCGCCTGTCGAGCGCATCCGACACCCGATCGTGCTTGAATGTCCGCCATGGTCTGCGACGGTCCGCTACGACGGGCGTTGGCCCCTGCCATGCCATCAGGCGGGGGCCGGACTGGCGAAACTCGGTACGCCCGACATGGGCATCACCTGCCTTTATGGTGGACGATTAGCGCCCCGTCAGCCGCTCATCATAGCTCGAGGTCGGCGCCGTGAAGAGCGCATCGGGAGGCTTATAGGGATCCTAGGACCCGAATGCTTTGCGGGCCTAACCATGGTCGACTTGGACATTCTTACCAAGAGAACGCACCATGGGTGACCGGGAAAACCGCGCATACAAGAAGCGCTACGCCAAGGGCCGCACCGCTTACGGCCGCGATCGCGCAAAGGGCGCTGATGCCAATGGCGGCACGTTCAACACCTCCCTGACGAAGCGGTACGCGGGCTATTATGACGCGATGTGACCAAGGTGCCCGGTTCGAAAGAGCCGGGCGCTTTACATGGGGCGGCCCTGCGCATGTTCCCTGAAAACGCTTGGGCCATTCCAATCAATTTGAACGGCACTATTCAGCAGACGCGCTCGCGTTATGCCCGATGTTAATAGCCGCGCATGATCTAAAATGGGAAACCTAAGGTAAGAATTATTTTGCGATCATGCTCCATCGAACCGTATGGGCCGGAGAACAAAGAAAAGGCCGGGGGGCGTATAGTGACATCGAGCAGCGGCATCGGAACAGAATTTAGGCAGGACACTGCAAGGAAACCGGGCCAGATCGATGCAATACAAGCCCTGCGGGCGTTTGCGGCTCTCGCGGTCGTTGCGCATCATGCGTTCCGCGCCACGACGCTGCATGACGCGCCCCCGGGCGCTTACGCACCGCAAAGCTGGATTATCCAAGCCGGGGCTGCCGGCGTAGACGTCTTCTTCGTCATCAGCGGCTTTCTGATGGCATTCATTTCTCAGAAATTTTTCCTAGGCCGGAATTCGCCTGCTGACTTCATGATCGACCGGATCGTGCGCGTCTGGCCCCCATATGCATTGGTCACCTTGGTGGCGTGCGCCCTGATCGCTGCGAGGTCTGGCTTCGGCCCGGAGCTCGCTATGCCACGCCTATTGACGATCTTTTTCATCCCCTCATTCGACATATCAGGCAACCTGCAGCCAATTATCGGGCCGGGGTGGACGCTATGTTATGAGATGATGTTCTACGCCTGCTTTACTCTCGTAATCGCAAGTGGCCGCAAGCACGCCATACTGAAGCTTTCCATTTTAATCGGCGCTCTATATCTTTTGGGTGTCTTTAGCACCAATAAGGTAATGCACGTATTCTTAGCCGAGCCTATCGTTTTCGAGTTCGTCGTCGGTGCGCTCATCGGCTTCAGGTTTAGGGAGACAAATCAGAAGGTGCGTTTGCCGATCGTGTGGATCGCTGCTGGCTTGATGGGCATGCTCGTCGGAGTATATGCTGACATTCCCCTGCAATACCGGGTGTTCACCTACGGCATCCCAGCGACCCTGCTGTTCGTCGGGTTTCTGTCTCTAAGCGATAACATCCGGTGGCCCTCGGCGCTGCTCTTCATCGGAAATGCCTCATACGCTATCTACCTGACGCACATACTCGTGATCTATATGTTCACTCGTCGCATGCCCATCTTCGTAGAGCACGGGTTGGAACCGCTCGCCGTCTATGGGGCATCGTCGATTGCGATATTGGCCGCCATCGTCGTCGGTTCGCTATTCTACATGGCTGTCGAAAAGCCGGTGTTGCGCTTATCTCAGCACCTAGTTGCTGGTCCGGCAATGGCGCGAACGCGGCCTTCAAGAAGCGCACCTGCAACTGCCGTGAATGGTGCAGAATAGCAGAAGGGCTAATATTGCAGCAGCGCCTCGTCCCCAGGCAGGTAGCGCTCTTCGGTCAGGTCCAGTGACCGGACTGTCGACGACCTGGCCGCGTCGCGGTGCAGCCACCCCGGCGGCGCGGTCTTCGGCCGCTTGCCGCACTCACCGCAACGGAAGAACCGGGTCAGCCTCGGTCCCCCGGTAGGCTTCGAGGTTGACCTCCGTATGCCGTCCACAGCCATAGATCAGATCTATGGTCTGGATATCGAGGGGCCGCATGTTTTCGAGGTCCATGGGGAGCGGGATCGACCACTGCAGTCGCGCCTCATCGACCGCGTCGACCGCTGCCGCGATGCGCGCCCAATCAGCCTGGTGGAGATCATCCTCTAAGGTATCGAGCAGCGTGGCGACAACAGGCGCAGACGCCAGCGTGCCATGCTTCTCACGGCGGAGGATGTCTCCGCCATGGAGGGCAACGGCTCGCGATCAGTCGCGACGTCGGCGTGTCAATTTTCTCAGCTGGGCTTGATTGAGTTCCCGGGTCCGCTTGCGATCGGCGATCAACGCCCGCCGAAGCGCTGCACCGTGCAGCGGCTGTGCAATCCACCTTGACGACCGCGCGCGCGCAGGCCGCGCCTTACGTCTCGCGGGTGAAAGCCTCCGTGCCTTTTTGAGCATTGACGCTCGAGCCTGGCTCAGTGCGGCATTGGCCTTCTGCGCCACGGGAGTGTTGCCACCGTCAGCGGGAACTGCGGTCGAGATGGCGGCTGTCTGCGGTCTGACAGGCGGTGCGATGGGGGCTTTTGGGGTTTGGGCGACGGGAGCCTTGACCAGAGCCGGGCGGGGATCTGCCTGGCGGGTGTAATAGGCTGCGCCAACCGTGCTCATGATCCCCAGAACGACCGCGGCGATCGCCGAATATCGTGCCGTACGGATGCTTCGTTGGTTACGGGCCGTGAGGACCGACAAACGCTTGTCGATGTCCTGACGCTGGTTCGCGAGCGCCCAGAGCGCCGCGTTGCTCCCGATCCTCGCGCCGTAGTGCGAACCCGGAATCGTGCTCGCGGCGACCAGATATTCTCGATCGGCCGGCTCGATGGCCGGCGGTTGCAGGGGAGGATCGTCGGGGAGTGCTTCCGCAGACCGGGTTGCCGTTGAGGGAGATTCGCTGCTTGCCATGGCAAAGCTACGTATCAGATTGAATTAGGTTTTATGCAGCCAATCGGTCCCGACATAGCACACCGACGCCAATACTCCCCGGATGGCAGGCCGGGTCCTGCTTCAGGCCGCGACCGTTCCTCGTGGCGCAGGGCCATTCGATCGGGACGGCTGGGGCTTGGGCGCGGTGGCCGCCATATAGCCGACCAGCATCCACAAGGGGGCGGCGACCTTCATCGAGAAGATCGCGGTGCCGCCGATCATCATGTTGGCGAAGAGATAGACCGCGGTCGCCCAGGCGCAGCGCTTCGAGGCGGTGTCCGTCGCGCGCTGGCCGAGCGAGAAGAACAGCCAGATCGCGATCAGCCCGAAGATCGAACTCGACGCGGTGACATAGCCGAAGCCGGTATCCATGAGATGCCGCGCCTTCATCGCATTCGCACCGAATATGGTCGGAATGTCGAGCTTACGCAGCGCCTCGGTGGTGATGCCCAGTCGGCCGATCAGATCGTCGGTATGCTCAACATTGTCACCGACGACGAGAAACGCCAGCAGGACCAGGACCGGTGCAATTAGGAGGGTGAACCACCGCGACAGATGGGGAAATATGAAATATCCCATCATCGTCACCACCGCCAGCGCCGATGACGTCCGCGTGTTGTTCGAGAGCAGGATCAGCAGGATCGTCGCCACCATCGTCGTCCGGATGGCGACGCTCAGCCGCCCCCATGTGGCGACGAGGAAGACGCAGAGGATTCCGGCGAAGTTCGCGTTCGAAACCTGCTCCAGGAACACCGACGAGGTCCGCGCGCCCGAAAACACGCCAAAGGAAAAGCGCGATTCGAACCCCGCCGCATTGTTGAACAGGCCGGTCTCGTTGAACTCGCTCACCTCCATGCCGCGCGTTGCCGCATAGTAATTGCCCGGCTGGAACACCGACACATAGGCGGTCGGGAAGGCGATCTCGAAGATCAGCACCGTCAGCGTGATGATCGTGAGCAGCGCAAAGGCGAGATGCACCTGGGGAAAGCTGCACCGACGGCCGAGCAGGAAGAAGGACGCGATGATCGCGACGTTGCGAAAGGCATCGGGGAACACCGCATCGCTCGCGAGCGACGTGAACACCGCAAGGAGCGCAAACAGGTAGAGCAAGCCGATCGCCGGAGCGTCTTCGCCGTCTGGACGGCGCTTGAGCAGCGCCAGCCCCATCGCGCCGCCGAGCAGCAGCCCCTCCATCGCGATCGGCGCCGCGGACGTGAGGCCCTTCACATGCGCGCTGATGATCGCGAGCATCGCATTGTACAGGCTCGCGGAGACGACGAGCGTGACCGCGAGGATCCCGAACCTTTGATCGCTGATCAGCGCCTTGCCGCCGGGTGGCGCCGCCGTCTTGGGCCGCGCCCTGACCCCGGTGATAGGTTGTGAAGTCTTCATGGTGTCACCGTTTGCAGTTGGTGCGGATAATCGAGGCCGACGCGCCGCTCGAGGAACATTCTACGGCTGCGCGTCGATGGCCAGCCCTAAATCCCGGCTCAGGATGTGCCCAGTTCGGCGGCGGCGGGCGGCTTGCGGCCACCGCGCAGCAGCCTGTTCATGCCCTTGAGCAGCGGGAGTTCGATGGTCCGGTGGACGACGATCCCGGCGACGCTGCTGACGACGAGCGCGAGGATAACGAAGACGGCACCGTTCGCCATGCCCAGATCGAGACCGACGACATGGGCCGCGACGCGGGTGCCCGCGATCACGAAGATATGGCTGAGATAGATGCTGTAGGACGCGTCGCCGAGCAGGGACAGTTTCGGCAGGTCGGGCAAATGGCCCGAGATCTCGATCTGGAGCGCCGCGCACAGCAGAATGACCGCGGGTATGCCGAGGACAATGAATTGCGAGACGGAAGGCCTTTCGAGATCCATCCAGAACAGCATGGCGAACGCGCCAAGCCCTGCCACCGCCCAGATGCCGGGCGACAGGCGCGGAAGACGGCGGATCGTACACGCCAGAACAATCCCCGCGAGAAATTCGGCGAGGCGGTCCGTACCGTAGAAGGCCGCGGTCGTCCCGGAGAGCCACGTCTTGGCCGACACGTACACGAGCGCCAGCAGCACGGCGACGAACAGGGGCCTGAGCGACTGCCTGACGGCCAGCGCGCACGCAAACACCGCGTAGAACATCATCTCGGTATTGAGCGTCCAGCCTGGAACGATGACCGGTGTCAGGACCTCCGCATTGGTCGCGGCAACGGCCGGGTTCCAATAGGGGAGAAACAGGAGCGAGAAGCCGAGATGCGGGAGGTCGAACTTGGTCGACCGCAACAGATCGCCGAAGAACAGCGCGACCATCGCGGCAAATATCGTCAGGACCCAGTAAAGCGGCGCGATCCGGATCAGGCGCTTGACCAGGAAGTCGCCAATGCCGACCTTGCGGTCCCTGGTCGTCCACCACATGACGAACCCGCTCAGGACGAAGAATATGTCGACGCCGAAGGATCCGGACAGCGGAAGTTCGCGAATATTCGCCACCTGCTCGACTTGTACGACCGCGTGGAAATAGACGACGGCCAGTGCAGCGACACCGCGCAGATATTGCAAGGACGACAGGTGCATCCCGGATTTTGGTACGGAGGTCACTGATTGTCCGCCTTACAGTTTAAACAGGTTTACTAGCCCTGCGGCACGCGACCGGTGCTGCAGGACAGGATATTCAACTATTATACGCTCAGAATTGGGCATCTGACGGGGTACAACCTCAGAGTCATAGGGTGCTCGTCGAACCACGTCGGCGGTTCAGCGCCATGTCGACGGGCTTAAAACCGCGTTATCAGATAGATAGAGGGCATATCTGACCGCACGCTGGTCCCCATCCGGTGTCGTGAGCGGGCTTCTGGCATAGAATGGCGCTGACTTCCACGGGATTCCCGGCGTCGGCGCGACCCGGAATGGCACTGACCGCGGCGGACAGGCGTGTCGTCGCATCGAAGCATCTGGTTACCGGACGATTCACTTTAGCGATGATCTCGGCCATGTTCATGCCGGACACGCGCCACCTGTGTCACACGAGTCGACGGCATCTCTCGAACTCTGTCAGTAATTGTGACGCTCTCGATAATTATTCCACGGCAACGTCTTGTTGCGGAAGAAAAATTTAACACAAATTGGCTATTTGAGGGATCGCACTGTGCTTCACATCGAGAGCACGGCATTCCATCCAAACCTCGTAGGTGAAGTAAGATGATTCTTCCTCGTGTCATCGCCGCTGCCACGGCCCTGCTGTCCTTCGCCACGGCCGCCGAGGCCGCGCCGCGGTTCGGCGTCAATCTCGCGGGATGTTCGTTCGTCGCGAACGGCGCCCTGTGCCCGACCGTGGCCGACGTCGCCTGGTACGTCGACAAGGCCGGGTTTCGCAGCATCCGCCTGCCGTTCAACGGCAGCCAGATGAATGACCCCGTCGTCCTCCAGCGGGTGGTCGACGTCGTCAAGGCGGCCAGCGCGCGCAACGTGCCCGTGATCCTCGACCGCCATGACTATAAATGGCCGACGCCGGCGGAGCAGATCGCATTCTGGCTGCCGATCCTGCGCAAGCTCGACAATTCCGAAATGGTCATGATCGACCTGATGAACGAGCCGCGCTTCTTCACCGATCCCGTGGTGACGAACGACTGGATGCAATGGGTTCGCGATACCAACCAGATCGTCGCAGGCATTCGCAAGGCGGGGTTCAAGCACCGCATCCTCGTCGAGTGGCCACAATGGTCCGCGTCATTCCGGTTCGACAAGAACGAACCGGCCAGCCGGGACTGCGAGAGCGCTGCATGCGCGATCGATCGCTCGGGCGGCCTCATCGACCCGCTGAACCGCATCATCCTGTCGCCGCATCGCTATTTCGACACCGGCTCCAGCGGTACCAATGCGGAGTGCGTCAGCGAACCGGCGGGCGACGGCGGACTGAAGATCTTCGCTGCGGCTGCCCGGAAGCGGGGATATCGGGCGATCCTGGGCGAATATGCACTGGGAAGCTCCAAGGGGCTGCCCGCATCCTGCACCGCGATCGCGGCGAACGTCGTCAAGTCGATCAAGACCGACAGTGACGTCTGGCTCGATGCGATGGCCTGGGGCGGCGGTCGCGCGTGGACGGAATCCTATTTCTTCAAGATCGAACCGACCAAGGGCACGCGGGAATCGGTGCCGGTGGCGGCCTACACGAAGATGATCGCGGGACAGTAAGCCGCGAGGGCCCCTCCCTCGCAGGCGCGGCGTGAAGGGCCGTATTCCGGCTCTTCACGCCCCTACCGGCCGACCTGCATCAGGATGGCGTCGGAGGGGAGCAGCTTGTCGAGGAAGGGCAGCAGCGCGGCGCCGATGACCGGTGCGTCGGCGGCGAGGGCGCCGCGGATGATCGTGGTCATCGGGGGCTGTACGGTGACCGCCAACGCGCCGGCGAGGCGGGCGATCAGGCGGTCGAGCAGCGCGGTGTCGAGCCGGCCGCCGATGACGATGGCGTCGGGATCGATCAGGCAGGTGATGTTGATCAGCGGTGCGATCAGCGCCTTGGCGGCGAGATCGACCCAGCGTTCGAGCACGCGGTCGGTCTGCGGATCGGCGGGCCGGATGTCCTTCTGGCTTTCGACATCGAGGCCGGCGTCCTTCAGCATCTGCAGCAGCGCCGAGATCGAGACGATGTCCTGCACGACCGCGCCCGGCGCCGGGTTGGTCGCGTCGGGCAGCAATCCCAGTTCGGCGCTGCGCTTGTTCGCGCCCTCGACGAAATGGCGGTCGATCATCAACCCGCCACCAAGCCCGGAATTGATCAGGATATAGAAGAAGCTCGCCAGCGGTGACCCCGCCCCCGCCTGCGCCTCGCCGATCGCCGCCGCCGCCGCATCGTTCTCGATCACGGTCGGCCAGGGCATGACCGGGGCGAGCAGCGCGGGGATCGAGAGGCCCGCCCAGCGATCATAATCCGACGGCCGCCCCGGCAGCGTGATGACGCCCAGATCATTGGGTACCGCGACCCCGACGCCGATCACGCGGTCGCGTCCGACCCCGGCCTCCGCGAGCAGCGATTCGAGGTTGTGCGCGACGAACGCGACGACGTCCTCGGGCATCGCAAAGGCGATATCCTGCGCGATCCGGCTGCGCACCTGACCCGCGAGATCGAGCGCGACCAGCGTCAGGTGATCGCGATCGATGTTGAGGCCGATCGCGACGCAGCCCAGCGGCTCGATCGTCAGCTGGATCGCGGGCTGCCCACGCGGGCCCTGAAGGCGGCCGACCTCTTTCACCAGACCGGCGTCGATCAGCCGGCGCGTGATGTTGGCGATCGTCGGCGCGGTCAGCCCGGTCGTCCGGCTCAGCTCGACACGGCTGGTCTCCGGGCTGAGCCGGATGGCCTGCAGAACCACGCGCTGATTATAGTCGCTCGCACGCGCCAGGTTCGTGCCCGACAACGACACTGCGAGGCGCGCACCGCGCGCTTCCCGTATCGGTTTGTCCATCGTGATATGCCCCTCCGACGTATTCTTACACGTCCGGCGAAAGAAAAGTCGATGGGCCCGGCCGGGCTCATCGATCCGCCCGGGCCCTATCACGCGCCACCCCGCTGCAACCGCATGGAAAACCGACCGCGTGAAAGAAAATTAAATTTCTTAATCTGCTTGCGCCCCGGTACGTCGGCCCCTAGCCTTGACCCCAGCACATCATGTCGCGCCGCCGTTCAATGGTTCGACAGTATCTTTCCGGCAATCCCGACGAGGACGCCGGCCCCGGACGTGTATTGGAGAGGCGCATTGGCAGCATCACGAGGCATCGCCTGCAAGGACACCGGGCGATTAGTGAAGCGTGTACGGAGCAATGTTCTTCCCGGACTTGCGGGTGCGGAGATGTCGGCCGCATGATCGGGGTGTCATCTGCTGCACTACTTCGCCGCGACATGCTGAAGGCCGGCGCTGCGGCGCTGTGCGCGGCAGCGGCGACGCCCGCGTTCGGCTTCGCGGCGTCGGCGCCCGTCGCTGGCGGCGCCCGGCCGCCGCGCGATCAGCGTCGCTTCGTCAGTCCGGCGGTTGAGCAGGAGATCGTGCGGGTGAAGGCGAGGATCGCGGATCCCGCGCTGCGCCATCTGTTCGAGACCTGTTATCCCAACACGCTCGACACGACGGTCCGGTTGGGGATCGTCGACGGCAAGCCGGACGGGTTCGTCATTACCGGCGATATCGAGGCGATGTGGCTGCGCGACAGCTCGGCGCAGATGCAGACCTATGTCCATCTCTGCCGCCGCGACCCGGCGCTGCGCCGCCTGTTCCACGGCGTCATCCAGCGCCAGGCGCGGTGCATCCTGATCGATTCCTACGCCAATGCCTTCATGGCGGATCCGCAGGCCAAGTCGAACCTGGGCGCGATCGACGACCTGACCGAGATGCGCGCGGGCGTTGCCGAACGCAAATGGGAGCTCGATTCGCTCTGCTATCCGATGCGGCTCGCCTATGGCTACTGGAGCGAGACGCGCGATACCGCGCCGTTCGATGCGCTCTGGGCCAAGGCGATGGCGCGGGCGGTGGCGACGATGCGCGAGCAGCAGCGCAAGACCGATGACGGCCCGTACCGGTTCGAGCGCGTCAATCGCCACGCGACCGAAACGCTGATGCTGAAAGGCGTCGGGGCGCCGACACGCAAGGTCGGGCTGATCCATTCGATGTTCCGCCCGTCGGACGATGCCTGCACGCTGCCCTTCCTGATCCCGTCGAATCTGTTTGCGGTGTCGGCGCTGCGCATGCTCGCCAAGGTTCATGTCGAGGCGCGGCACGACGGCGCCGCGGCGGCGGAGTGCGTTGCGCTCGCCGACGAGGTCGACGCGGCGCTGCGCACGCATGGCCGGATGGCGTATCGCGCGGGCGGCACGGGCGGCACGGGCACGGGCGGAGACGTCTGGGCGTTCGAGGTGGACGGGTTCGGCAATGCGATCTTCATGGACGATGCGAACGTGCCGAGCCTGTCGGCGCTGCCGCTGCTCGGCGCCGCGTCGCGCACCGATCCGCTGTACCGTCGGACCCGGGCAGCCGCCTGGAGCGCGCGCAACCCGTATTTCTTCACCGGCAGCGCGGCGGACGGAATCGGCGGCCCGCACAAGGGGCTGGGCATGATCTGGCCGATGTCGATCATCGTCCGCGCGATGACCAGCGATGACGATGCGGAAATCCGGCAATGCCTGCGCTGGCTGAAGACCACCGACGCGGGCACCGGCTTCATCCACGAATCGTTCGACAAGGATGACCCCAAACGCTTTTCGCGGCCCTGGTTCGCCTGGGCGAACGGGCTGTTCGGCGACCTGATCCTCGATCTCGAGCGGCGCCGCCCCGCCCTGCTGCGCGAGACCTTCTGATTCCCCCGACAGCCCGACCTTTAGGAGACCACCGCGTGATCCGCGCTACCCGTCGCGAGCTGCTTGCCGGCTCGACCCTTGCCGCGTTCGGCACGGCCCTTCCCCTTGCCGCACGCGCGCAGTCGCCGGCAGTGACCAGGCCCGACCTGTTCATCGGCACGGGCGGGCATGGGCACACCTTCCCCGGCGCGACCCTGCCGTTCGGGATGGTCCAGCTTTCGCCGGATACCAACAATCATGGCTGGGATGCCTGTTCGGGCTATCACCAGTCCGACCGTTCGATCATGGGCTTCTCGCACACGCATTTGTCGGGGACCGGGATCGGCGACATGCTCGACGTGCTGCTGGTGCCGACGCGCAAGCCGCTGAAGCTCGTCGCGGGGCCGCGCGAGACGCCGTCCGACGGCTATCGCCAGCGCTATACCGACGAACATGCCGAGCCGGGCTATTACCGCGTCAAGCTCGAGTCGGGGGTGCTCGCGGAGCTGACCGCGACCGAGCGGACCGGGCTGCACCGCTACACCTTTGCCAAGGGTCCGGGGCATATCCTGATCGACCTGACGCACTGCAAGCAGGAGACCGCGGAGGAGGCGATCCGGATCGAGGACGCGTCGTTGTCGATCGGCGAGGACGGCCTGCTGACGGGCAGTCGCCAGGTCTTCCGCTGGGCGGAGGGGCGCCGCATCCATTTCGCGATGCAGCTGTCGCGCAAGCCCGACCGCGTGCAATTCTATGGCGACGGCGACACGCCGGTTGCGGGCGGCGGGCGCGGCGTGACCGGGCACCGGCTGAAGGTCGCGCTGTTCTTCGACGATGCGGGCGCGGCACCGATCCTGGTCAAGACCGGCATCTCGGCGGTCGACGTCGCAGGCGCGCGCGGCGCGCTGGCCGAGGCACCGGGCTGGACATTCGACGCGACCTGCGCCGCTGCGCGCCGGATCTGGGCGAAGGAACTGGACATGGTCCGGGTTGCGGGCGGGACGCCGGCGCAGCGGACGATCATGGCGAGCGCGCTCTACCACACGCTGATGGGCCCGACCTTGTTCAGCGACCGCGACGGTCGCTATGTCGGGCTCGACCAGCAGGTCCATACCCTGCCCGCGACCGAACGCGCGTACAGCGCCTATTCGCTGTGGGACACGTATCGCGCGCTGCATCCGTTGATGACGCTGGTCCGCCCCGACATGGCGGAGCGCTTCGTCCACGATCTCATCCGCCAGACGCAGCAGAGCCCCTATGGCCCGCCGACCTGGCCGTTGCAGGGGTTCGAGACCGGGTGCATGAACGGCTGGCATTCGGTCGCGGTGCTCGCCGAGGCGCATGCCAAGGGGATCAAGGCCGATTATGCGGCGGCCTGGCCCAATATCCGCCGGCGTGCCTTCGACCCGCAGTACAAGGACAGCCTCGCGACGCTCGGCCGCGATCATTACATGCGGCTCGGCTATATTCCCGCGGACAAGATCAAGGAGTCGGTCAGCCGGACGCAGGAATATGCGTATGACGACCATGCGATGGCGCTGCTCGCCGACGCGATCGGCAAGACCGACGATGCGGCGCTGCTCCGCAAGCGCAGCGGCAACTGGCGCAACGTGATCGATCCGAAGATCGGCTTTGCCCGGCCGCGCTTCGCCGACGGAAGCTGGTGGGCGGCCTATGATCCGATCCAGCTCGGCCACATGCCACAACCGCGGTGGCGGGACTATACCGAGGCGAATGGCTGGCAGGCGACCTTCCTCAACCAGCACGACATATACGGGCTGATCGCGCATTTCGGCGGCGATGCGGCGTATGACGCGAAGATCGATTCCTTCTTCAACGCGCCCTCGACGCTGCCCGCCAACGCGCCACCCGACATTGCCGGGCTGGTCGGGCAATATGCGCATGGCAACGAGCCCGGGCATCATGTGGCGTATCTCTATGCCTATGTCGGGACGCCGTGGAAAACCCAGGCGATGGTCCGCCGCTTATGCACCGAGATGTACAAGGACGATCCCGACGGCGTGATCGGTAACGACGATTGCGGCCAGATGAGCGCGTGGTTCATCCTGTCGTCGCTCGGATTCTATCCGGTCGATCCGACGACGGGGATCTATGTCTTCGGGTCGCCGCTGTTCGACAGCGGCGAGATGCGCGTCGGCGCGGGCAAGACGCTCCGGGTGCGCGCGATCGGCAATGCGCCCGACCGGCCCTATGTCCAGTCGGTGCGCTGGAACGGCAAGCCCTGGACCCGCAACTGGATCGCGCATGCCGACCTGATCCAGGGCGGCGAGCTGGAATTCACGATGGGCGCGAAGCCGTCGCGCTTCGGCACGCGCGCCGAGGACCGTCCGCCCTCGGCGCCGCGCTGACGCCCGCTGTCGAGGTCGGGATCAGAAGAAGGTCTCGACCACCTCGACGCAGGTGAAATCGTCATCGACCACCAGCACCCGCCGCCATTTGTCGAAGGTGAGGCAGGGGTGCGAGATGTCGAAGGCGATGACGTCGCCGACCGCGATGTCATCGCCGGGGGTGATCGCCAGATAGGCGTGCTGGTCCATCAGCCCGGTCACCGCCCAGTGCGCGGGGGCGTCGACCGGGCGGCGGTCGCGCGCCTTGCGGAACAGCGTCGCGGGCCGGGGAAGCCCGGCATCGAAGGCAACGTCGCGCTTGCCCATCGCGATGACCGCGCGCGCCGGATCGGGGATCGACTGCACCACCGCCCATACGCGCAGCGCGGGCAGCAGCGCGTCGCCAAAGCTCGGCGCGACCGGATTGCGTTTCAGGATCTGGTCCTGCGCGATGCGGTACAGGCCGTCGTCATGGCTGATGTAGCAGCCAGGGCGCAGCACGACCTGGACATCGCCGGCCTTTGCCAGCGCGGCGGTTTCCTCTGCGACCACGTCGTACCAGGCCGAGCCCGCCCCCGACAGGATCGCGGGCGTCCGCGCGATCCGCCCCGTCGCGAGCAGATCGCGCGTGATCGTCACCGCACGACGGATGAACCGCCGGACCTCCGCCTCGTCGCTCAGCACCCCTTCGTAGAATTCGACCCCGGCGAGATGGAGATGCCCCGGCCAGTGCGCGACCGCGTCGAGCACCCCGGCGAGCGCGGCGGCATCGCGGACGCCGGTGCGGAAGCCCGACTGGTCGGGCTCGGGGGCGAGTTCGACGAGCAGGTCGAGCGACACGTCGGCGGCGCGGCACGCCTCCCCGAGCAGCGCCACCCCGGCGGCGGAATCGACGATGCAGATCAGCCGCAGCGCAGGATCGGCGAGCAGATCGACGATCGCGGCGATATTGGCGTCGCCGACGATCTGGTTCGCGATCAGGATGGTGTCGATGCCATGCGCCGCCGCGACCTGCGCCTGCTGGCTGGTGGCGACCGTGATGCCCCACGCGCCGGCATCGATCTGGCGCTTGAAGAGCGCGGGCGCCATCGTCGTCTTGCCATGCGGTGCGAGCGACACGCCATAGGCATCGATGAACGCGCGCATCCAGTCGAGATTATGCTGCATCCGCCGCGCATCGAGCACCGCCGCCGGAAACATGACGTCCCCCGCGAGCAGGTTCCAGCGCGCGGCCGCATCCCGACCGATACCCTTGTGCAGCTTCACACCGACGTCGCTCACGGCAGACCTCCCAGATAAAGAAAATTGTTTACATTATTTCGACCCGCGGTGACAGTGTCGATCCAGCCCGGCCACGACAGACGCGTGGCACTGACCTCTGGAACCTCTGGGAGGTGAAATGATGGCGACAGTCATTGCCGGTGTCGACGTGTATGACGGCAGCGGCGGCGCGGCCTTCCGCGCCGACGTCGAGATAGGCGACGGGATCATCGCGCGGGTCTCGGCGGCCGCTGCGTCGCCGCCGCCGGGCGCGATCGACGGGCGGGGCCTGGCGCTCGCACCCGGGTTCATCGACGCGCATACGCATGACGATCTGGTCGTGATCGCGGCGCCCGCGATGACCGCGAAGGTGACGCAGGGCGTGACGACGGTGGTGGTCGGCAATTGCGGGATCAGCGCAGGCAGTGATCTGAGCGCGCATGCCCCCCTGCCCGACCCGCTGGTGCTGCTCGGTGGCGCGGACGAATTCCGCTATTCCGATTTCGCGGCCTATGCGCAGGCGGTGGACGCCGCGGTCCCGGCCACCAATGTCGTCGCGCTGATCGGCCATACCGCGCTGCGTGCGCGACACATGGACGGGTTCGACCGCGATGCGAGTGACGACGAACGCGCGGCGATGCGCCGCGACCTGGAGGACGGGCTGGCGGCAGGCGCGTTCGGGCTGTCGACCGGGCTCGCCTATGCCAATGCCAACGCCGCCTCGACCGCGGAGGTGATGGCGATCGCACAGGCGTTGCGCGGTACCGGCGCGCTCTATTGCACGCATCTGCGCAGCGAGGCGGCGGCGATCGTCCCCGCGCTGGACGAGGCGTTCGCGATCGGCCGGCACGCCGCCGCGCGCGTGATCGTGTCGCATCTCAAATGCGCGGGCGCGCCGCAATATGGTCGCAGCGGCGAAATCCTCGCGATAATCGAGGACGCCGATGCGCATCAGCCGGTCGGGTGCGACTGCTACCCGTATACGGCAAGCTCCTCGACGCTCGATCTGAAGCAGGTCGTGCCGGAGACGCCGATCCGGATCACCTGGTCGGACGCCGAGCCCGCCCAAGCGGGACGGATGCTCGCGGACATCGCCGCCGAATGGAACGTCGACCTGCGCGCCGCCGCAACGCGGCTGCAACCGGCGGGTGCGGTGTATCACTGCATGACCGACAGCGATGTCGACCGGATCCTCGCGCATCCGCTGACGATGGTCGGGTCGGACGGCCTGCCCTGCGATCCCCGGCCGCATCCGCGGCTATGGGGCAGTTTCCCGCGCGTGCTCGGCCATTATGCGCGCGACCGCGGCCTGTTCCCGCTGGCGACCGCGATCCGCAAGATGACCGGGCTTCCCGCCGATCGCTTCGGCCTGCACGACCGGGGCTATGTCCGCGCAGGGCTCGCCGCGGATCTCGTATTGTTCGACCCCGCACGCATCGCCGACCGTGCGACCTATGACGAGCCGACGACCGCGGCTGATGGCGTGGTCGGTGTCTGGGTCAACGGCGTCGCGACGCTCGCGCTCGGTCGACCGACCGGCGCCCGCGCGGGCCGGCTGCTGCGCCGCGCAAACCCCATTACCCAGTGAAGGAATGATCAGATGACGGACGGACTCAAGCGTTATGGCGTCGAAGGCGGCAGCGGCACCGGTGGCCAGCATCTGCCGTTCGCGCGCGCGGTCGGCGCAGATGGCTGGCTGTTCGTATCGGGCCAGGTGCCGATGGTCGATGGCGAGGTGATCGACGGCGGCATCATCCCGCAGACGCATCAGGCGATCCGCAACGTGCTGAAGATCCTCGATGAAGCCGGATATGGCCCCGAGCATGTCGTACGCTGTGGCGTATGGCTGGACGACGCGCGCGACTTCATGTCGTTCAACCGCGTATTTCAGGAATATTTCGGCGCGCATCCCCCCGCGCGCGCCTGCGTCGTGTCGCAGATGGTCGTCGACTGCAAGGTCGAGGTCGACTGCGTCGCCTGGAAGAAACCGTAAGTGCAGCCGGGCGGCATGCTGCTGACCGAGGCGGCGATCGCCGTCGCCGCGCTCATCGTGCTGATCGTGCGGGTGCGGCTCAGCCCGTTCATCGCGCTGACGCTGGTGTCACTCGCGCTCGCGCTGGTCGTCGGCATCCCGCTCGGATCGATCGTCAAGAGCTTCGAGGCGGGCGTCGGTGGCGCGCTCGGGCATATCGCGCTGGTCGTCGGGCTTGGCACGATCCTCGGCAAGATGATGGTCGAAAGCCGCGGCGCGGAGCGGATCGCGGACAGCGTGATCGGCTTTTTCGGCCCTGCGCGCGCCGACTGGGCGATGATGACGGTCGCGCTGATCGTCGGCCTGCCGGTGTTCTTCGAGGTCGGCTTCGTCCTGCTGGTGCCGATCGTCTTCACGCTGGCGCGGCGGCTCG
>NZ_JPJC01000114.1:24225-34055 GCF_000733135.1 Sphingomonas sp. FUKUSWIS1 | reverse complement strand
GGGCTGTCGGTGGTGCATGCGATGGTCCCGCCGCATCCGGCGGCGTTGCTGGCGACGCAGGCGTATAATGCGGATGTCGGGCTTACCGTGCTGTTCGCGTTGATCGTCGGCATCCCGACCGCCGCGATCGCCGGACCGCTTTATGGCCGGCTGGTGATCCGGCATCTCGCACCGCAGCCGATCGCCCCCGCCGCGGTCGTCGAGGCCGAGGACACACGGAGCCTGCCCGGCTTCGGCATCACGCTTGCGACATTGCTGCTGCCCGTCGTGCTGATGCTCGCCGGCAGCCTCGCGACGATGATCGCGCTGCCCGGATCGCGGCTCGACGGCATCCTCCGCTTCGTCGGCACGCCGGTCGTCGCGCTGCTCGCCGCGGTGCTCGTCAGCTACTGGACGCTGGGGCTCGCGCGCGGGATGAACCTCGGGACGATCCAGAAGTTCACCAACGACTGCCTCGCGCCGACCGCGATGATCACGCTGGTGGTCGGCGTGGGCGCAGGATTCGGCCGCGTCCTGATCGACAGCGGCGTATCCGACGCGATCGTCGCCGCAGCGACCAGCGTCCACATGCCGATCGTGCTGCTCGCCTGGCTGATCGCGGCGCTGATGCGCGTGGCGACCGGGTCGGCGACGGTGTCGATGGCGACCGCCGCGGGGATCATCGCGCCGCTGGCCGCGGCCAATCCCGGGATCCGGCCCGAGCTGCTGGTGCTCGCGACCGGTGCGGGATCGGTGATTCTCAGCCACGTCAACGATGGCGGCTTCTGGCTGGTGAAGGAGTATTTCGGGCTGAGCGTCGCCGACACGATCCGTAGCTGGACCGTGTGCGAAACGCTGATCTCGGTGGTCGGGCTGGCGCTGACGCTACTGCTGTCGCTGGTCGTCTAGCCTATCTGCCCCCGATCGTCGTCGCGGGGCTGTTCCACCCGCGCAGCCGCACCGTGGCGACGCCGCGGTCGCCCGGATAGGAGACGGTGACGTCACGCGTCTCTCCGGGCAGCAGCGAGACGTAATTGTCGCTGAAATAGGCTGGCAGGATCTGCACGCCCTTGCCGTCGAACAGCGTCAGCTTGGTCTGCAACGCGGGTGTCGTGCCCCGATTGGACAGCGTGACCCGGAGCGAGCGTTCGCCCGCCGCCGCCGCCGCTGCCGCCACGTCAGCCCGGAGCGTGGCCTGTGGCATCGCCGACAGCGCGCGCAGATCCGCGGGGTTCGCCGCCTGCCAGTAGAAATTCTCCGACACGCGGCTCCCGTCGGCGGCGGACGCGTCGAGCCGGACCAGCACTGGCCCCTTCGCCAGCGCCGCATCGAGCGCCAGCGGGAAGAGCGCGACCGTGGCGTTGGCGGGCAGGTCGACGGTCTGCGCGTGGGTCGCGACGGTCGCGCCGGTCAGATCGGTAACCCGCGCGGTTGCCCTGACGCCGGTCAGCGGCCGGCGCGTGGTGTTGACCATCACCACCTGACGGCCCGGCTGGTTCATCTGGATATGAACCGGCTCCGCCCCCCTCTTGGTGCCGTAGAACGCGGCGTGCGTGTCATAGTCCGACGAGTAGATCTGGAAATCGCTCGAGGGCCAGGCAGGGTGCGTCATCCACAGCATCCGGGCGCTGTTGGTGGTCCACAGCCCGGCATTGAACCCTTCGAAGATCGCGCGGTGCGACTCGTAGTTGAGCATCTGCGCCTTGCGCTCGAAATCGGCGAGATCGCGGGCCGGACCGAATTCGGTGTCCATCGCGCGCACGAAGCTCGCCATCGAGACGCCGCGTTCCTGATGCCAGTCGTGATAGACCCAGGTGTCGCTGATCGGCCAGCGATCCTCGACGGGGACGGTGCGCTGCCACGATTCCAGCGTCGGAAAGCTCGCCGTGCCGACCTCGATCGCGAAGCCGTGCGGATAGCCGGTGAAATAATCCTCCGGCGGGTGCCATTCATAGGGCCCCGATCCGCCGAGATTGATGACGCGCGAATTGCCCTTGTAAAGCCGGGTGCCGTCCTCCTGCCAGACCATGTCCTGCAGCGCGGTCTGCAGGATCGGTTGCGGCACACCTTCGTTGCGGCCGAACCAGAGGATGATCGACGGGTGGGTGCGATAGCGCCGCACCACGTCACGCGCATTGGCGACGAACAGCGGCACGTCCTGCGCCTCCGCGTCATTGTCCTGCGTCGATTCCCAGAAGTCGTTGAGCACCATCAGCCCGTGGCGGTCGGCGAGCGCGTAGAATGCCTCTTCGGTGCTCTGCCCCATCCAGTTGCGGATGATGTTCATCCCCGCCTCGCGGTGGAGCCGGAAATAGGGGGTCAGCCGGTCGGTGCCGACCCGCTTCATCATGTCGTCCATGCCCCAGTTGCCGCCGCGCGCGGCGATGCGGACGCCGTTGACGCGCAGCACCATCTGCGGCGACAGCGGATCGTCGGGCAATGCAGTGACCGCAGGCGATGTCTCCGCCCCCGGCATCAGCGAATTCGCCCAGCCGCCGCGGACCTTGCGCAGCGCCGGGTGACGTTCGTCGATCACCGGCGTGCCGAGATCATGCGCGAGCGCGGTATCGACCAGCACACGCCGCAGCGCCCCCGCGGTGTCGAGCGACGACAGCTCATACGTCACGCTGCGCATCCCGAAATCAAGACTGCGGCGGTCGGACACGACCCGGTCGCTCACCACCGTCAGATCGAGCCGGTGCAGCGCCGGGTCGCCATAGCCGTTGGGCCACCAGAGTTTCGGCTTCTGCACCGCGAGTTGCGGGAAGCTGCTCGGGGTGAAGCGCACGACCTGGCTGGCACCGGGCGGAAGCGTCACACGCTGTTCAACCGCGACATCGTCGAACGCCGCACGCACGGTCGCCGAGGCCGGCGCGGTGCCGTGGTTCGTCACCGGGACCTCGATCGAGACCTCGGCGACCGCATTGTCGGGCCGCGGCAGGCGGGTCGAGACCGCCGGATCGCCGATCGTCACGAACCCGGTCGCGGCGAGATCTACACCCTGCCACAGCCCGGTGTTGCGATCGCGCACGCCGGGGATCCAGTCCCACCCCTCGCTCGCGCCGAAGGTCGGACCGTCGCTCATCAACGCGCCGCCATTGTCGCCGCGCCCGCCGGCGAGCGACTGTTCGTGCGCGATGCCGGGATGCGGCGGCGGCGCGACGAGCACCGCGATGCTGTTGCGCTGCCCGGGCCGGAGCCGGTCGGTCACGTCGAACCGCCCGCGGATAAACGCGCCCTTCACGTCGCCGATCGCGGTGCCGTTGACCCACACCTGCGCCGCATAGTTGACGCCGTCGAACGTCAGCGTCAGCCGCTTGGCCGGGGTCGCGGGCAGCGTGAATTCGCTGCGATACCACCAGGATTGCCGCGACAGGCTTTCGGGGATCGCCATGTTGTTCAGGCCGATCGTCGGATCGGGATAGACGCCGCGATCGACGAGCGTCGTCAGCACCGTGCCCGGCACGGTCGCGGCATACCACGAGCGGGCATCGAACCCCGGCTGCGAGATCGCGGCCCCGTTCACTTCGACGGTCGGCGCCGCGACCAGGCGCCAGGCATTGACGGCATAATGCCCCTCGCGCGTCGGTGCGAGTGCGGGGGCGGTCGATACGGGGCTTGCGACGGGTTTCGAAAAGGGCGCCTTGCCGGTCGGGAGTTCCCAGGCCGGTTGCGGGGCGGTCAGGCCATATTGCGTCTTGACCTGCAGCGGCCAGGACGGGCTGGCATCCTCGAACCGGATCAGCGCCGCGTCGGGCTGACGCCGGGCGAGCGACGCGATCGCGGGTGCGGCGAGCAGCATGGGATCGAGCGCGAACGCGGCGATCCGCCCCGCAAACCCGGGCTGACCAGGCAGGCGCGGTCCGAGCGCGACGACACCGGTGGCCGGCGGCATCGCCGCGGCGGTGGCGGTGCCGACGAGCCGCCCGTCGACGAAGAAGCGCACCCGCCCCGCATCCGCGGTCGCGGTCAGCAGGTGCCAGGACTCGCGGGTGATCGCCGCAGTGGCGCGGAGCGTCGTCGCGCCCATCTGGAAAACGGGCTTGCCATCGTCGAGCGCGAACATCCGTGCGGCCGCGCCGGCGGGTTTGCCGATCGCCGCGACCGGCACGCGCCCCTTGGGCAGCAGCGTCGGGTTGATCCATGCGCGCATCGTCCATTGCGGCATCGGCGGCAGTGCCTCGTCGGCGGCATAGCCCTGTACCGGACGTTCGAGACCGTCGGATCCGGCGAGGAACACCGCGTTATACGGCCCGATCGCCGCCCGCTTCGGGTGCGCGATCCGCGACGACGGCCAGTCGACCTGCTGTGCCGCCGCCTGCGCCGGCCCCTGCATGGGGGCGACGCCGGCGCACAGCGACGCCGTATAGATCCTGATGGCACTCATCTCGCAGGCTCCCCTTGGGTGTCGTTCGCGTTATTTCGGCAGCACGGTCCGCGTCCCGGTGATCGTCACGTCCGTCCAGATCCCCGCCGCGTCCCCGGGCTGCCCGCCGCCGACGAACAGCCGGTAGCGGCCCGGCACGACGGCATGCGTGCCGTCATGCTCGACCATGCCGAGGCTGCGCGGGTCGATGGCGAAGTCGACGGTGCGGACTTCGCCGGCGCGCAGCGGGATCCGGCGGAACCCGACGAGCTGGCGTTGCAGCACGGGAATCGTCCGCCCCTGTTCCTGCGCGTCGACGGGTGCGAGATAGGCCTGGACCACCTCGTCCCCGGCGAGCTTGCCGGTGTTGGTCACGGTGACGCTGACCGCCAGCGGCTGTCCCGCGGTCACACTCGCTGAAGGTGCCGTCCTGGGGGCGTAGGCGAAGCGCGTGTAGCTGAGGCCGTGGCCGAACGGGTAGAGCGGCGTACCGCTGAAGAAACGGTAGGTCCGGTTCTTCATGCTGTAATCGATATAGGCCGGCAGATCGCGCGTCGTGGCATAGACCGTCACCGGCAGACGCCCGCCCGGATTGATATCGCCCGCCAGCATCCGCGCGATAGCGGTCCCGCCGGACTGGCCCGGATACCAGGCGGCGACGACCGCATCGGCATGGTCCCTGCTCCACGGATCGGCGATCGCGGAGCCGGTCAGCTGCACGACCACGATCGGCTTCCCGGCGGTGGCGAGCGTTTCCAGAAGCGCGCGCTGCGGCTCGGGCAGTTCGATCGCGGTGCGGTCGCCGCCGAGGAAGCCCGGCACGTCGAGCCGCAGCGCCTCGCCCTCGAGCGTCGGCGACAGGCCGGTGAACACCACGACCACATCCGCAGCGCCGGCGGCGGCGAGCGCCTCGCCGCGCTGCGCGTCGATCGGCGCGACCCAGCGCAGGCCGATCCCGCCATCCTCGCTTGCGTGCACATAGTCGATGCGGAGGTCGTGCGGTTTGGCGTCGGTGACGGTGACCTCCGCCTCGACTGCGCTATCGCTGCCGTCGTCGGTGATCAGCGGCTTGCCGTCGAGCCACAGCTTAACCGGATCATGGCCTTCGCAGTCGAAGCAGCGGGGGACGTCGAGCCGCAGCCGGTAGCGGCCGGGGCCCGGCGGCGTCAGTTGCCCGGTCCAGCGGACGCCGTAGCCTTTGCCCGACAATCCTGGAACGGGCGGTGCGCGATCCCAGTCGAAGTCGATCGTGCGGTCCTGCCGGGTCGCGACCCGCCGGGTCATCGCGCCGTCGCTGAAATACTCGCCTGTCAGCCCCGGCCTGCCATTCGCGGACAGGGCGGTTTCGGGGACGGGCAAGGCGACGCCCGCCGCCAGCCCGCTGCCCTGCGCATAGGTGACGCGATCGGCGCCGAAACGCGCGCGAATGCCCTGCAACGGCGTGACCGGCGCGCTGGCGGTGCCGTGATAATTCGCCTCGAGCACGTCGAGCGAGTCGGCATTGGGCCCGATCACCGCGATCCGGGTCCCGGGCTTGAGCGGCAGCCGGTCCTTGTTGGTGAGCAGCACCAGCGACTTTTCCGCCGCGGTCTGCGCGAGCGCGCGGTGCGCGGGCGTGTCGACCTGCGACGGCGCGATGCGCGTCCAGGGGCTGCGCTGGCCAAAGGCGATGCCGAGCGCCGCGCGCGACGCGAGCACACGACGCAGCGACGTGTCGATCGCGGCTTCGGGTACTAGACCCTTGCGAACCGCGGCGGGCAGCGCATCATAGCTCGGCCCGCAATCGAGATCGGTGCCCGCCTGCAGCGCCGCCGCGGCCGCCGAGGGCAGATCGGGGCGGTAATAATGGAAAACGGAGATATAGCCGACCGCATCGCAGTCCGATACGACCATGCCGTCGAACCCCCAGTCGCCGCGCGCGCGGTCGGTCAGCAACGCGGACGACGCACAGGCGGGTACGCCGTGAAGCGAGTTATAGGCGCACATGATCGACCGCGCGCGGCCTTCGGTCACCGCCATGCGGAAGGCCGGCGTATAGGTCCCGGCCATGTCGCGCGGGGAGATATCCGCGTCGAAGCTGTTGCGCCCCGCCTCCGGCCCCGAATGCGCCGCGAAATGCTTCGGCGTCGCGATCGCCCTGGGATGCGCGGCATCGGGCCCCTGGATGCCGCGAACGAACGCGACGCCCAGCTTGCCCGTCAGATAGGGATCCTCGCCATAGGTCTCCTGCCCCCGCCCCCAGCGCGGATCGCGGAAGATGTTCAGGTTGGGCGACCAGATGTGCAGCCCCGCGAAACGCCGCCGGTCGCGCGTCGAGCGCACGCCGTTGTACTTCGCCCGCGCCTCGGTCGAGACGACCGTGCCGACCTGATCGAGCAGCGCGGTATCCCAGCTCGCCGCCAGACCGATCGCCTGTGGAAAGACGGTCGCGATCCCGTTGCGCGCGAGGCCGTGCAGCCCCTCGCTCCAGTAATCATATGCGGGCAGATCGAGCCTGGGCAGCGCCGGCGCGCTGCTGCCGAGCTGCGCGGCCTTCTCCTCCAGCGTCATCGCCGCGATCGCCGTCTCGACGGCGGGTGGCGTCGCTTGAAGATCAGGCGCCTGGATATCGGCGGCCATCAGCAGGAACGGCAGCATCGGCTTTCCCCAGTTAATCGGATCCGATGACCGACCCGGTCATGCTCAACGGCATACCGGGCCGGGGTCATCAGAAGTTCGCGCGCATGCCGACCCGAAACGCGCGTCCGACGACGTCGTAGAGACCGGGGTTGGTGATATCGCTGGGGACGGTGGCGGCGTCCTTGTTGAACATGTTGTCCACCTTGACATAGCCCTGCACCGCGTCGGTGAATTTGTACGAGGCGCTGATGTCGACGTAGAAGGCGCTATCGAGGTGATTGCGATCGATCGTCGGGTGATCGATCGTCGAGACCGGGCAGTTGGTCTGGCAGACGATATATTCGTTGCTGATCACGCCCGCGCTGATCCACCGCTCCTGCAGCGTCATGCTGAAGAGGTCGGTCGTCCAGTCCTGGACCGCGAGAACCTTCCAGCTCGGCGTCGCACCCTGCCCCAGATTCACGCCCGCACCCTGAATGGGGATCGTGTTGGGCAGACCGCGATCCGAGACGAAGTTCTTCACATGCGTCGCCAGACCGCGCAGCGACGCCTGGCCGGGCAGCCCGATGCCCGACAACGGAACCTGGTAGCTCGCCTCGATGTCGAAGCCGTCGGTGAAGATCGACGCGAAGTTGAACGGCTGGACGGTGACCGAGGCGTTGTTCGGATCGCTGATGTCGAAGCTGTTGCAGGTGAAGGTCACGCCGGCGAAGCAGAGGTTGATCTGGGTCTGCGCATCGAGCGCCGCGATCGCGCTCTTGATCTTGATGCGGTAGTAATCGACCGAGATGTTCAGCCGCGGCGCCCAGGACGGACGCGACAGGATCACGCCGAATTCGGTATTGCGCGCGACTTCGGGGCGCAGCGCGGTGTTCCCCGTGGTCGTCTGGAGCACGGTGAGCGTACGACCCGGATTGAACGGATCGGTCGTGCCGGTGCGATTGCTCGTGACCGGCGCGGCGAAGAGCTCGCTCAGATTGGGCGCGCGGATATCGCGCGAGGTCACGCCGCGGAAGCGGATGCCGTCGACCGGCGTGTCCCAGGTCGCGCCGACCTTCCACGTATAGACCGTCCCCGACGTGCTGTAGTTGGTCGCGCGCCCGGCGGCATTGAGGTTCGCCTTGCCGACCCCGTCCGAGTTGA
This sequence comes from Sphingomonas sp. FUKUSWIS1, assembly GCF_000733135.1. NCBI lineage: Bacteria > Pseudomonadati > Pseudomonadota > Alphaproteobacteria > Sphingomonadales > Sphingomonadaceae > Sphingomonas > Sphingomonas sp. FUKUSWIS1. The sequence goes on along the minus strand of NZ_JPJC01000114.1, from coordinate 25,948 downwards.
ACAGCGGGGCATTCACCTCGAGGAAGGATTCATAGACGCTATAGGCGCCGCGGCCGTCGCGGTAATTGCCCGCATACCAGTTGCCGCCCTGCGGGTTCAGCAGCGGGTCGCTGGGGTATTGCGCATCGTACGCGCCGCTGGTCACGACGCCGTTGCCGTAAGGATCGGCATTCACCTGATAGAATTCATGCCGATATTCGCTGCCGAACGCGACCGACAGTGCGCCGGCTGGCAGCTGCAGCGGCTCGCCGCTGACGGAGAAGCTCGCGACGTCCTGGGTCTGGCGCGTATGCTGGTACGGTCCGTTGCCCGGAAGGATATAGGCGAGCGCCGCGGCGCTGGGCGTCTGGCCGCCGATGATGTTGAGCGGGACACAGCCGCTGGCGACAGCGGCGGGATTGGCACAGGTGATGCTGCCATCGGGCGCGCGGACCGCCTGGATCGCGGCATTGTAGCGCGGCATCAGCGGGATATCGCGGACGGTGATGTCGGTGATGCCCGTGCCGTGCTGATAATAGGCATCATAGCGCCAGTCGCCGCCGAACGCCTGGATCTTGCCCTTCGCGCCGGCGACGAAGCGATATTGCTCGCGCTCGGTACGGACGCTGATCGAGTCGGGGAAGATCGCGTTGTCGACGCCGTAGCGGAACTGGGTGATCCCGTTCGCCGCGCAGGCCTCCTGGACCGAGGTAGGGACATAGGGGTTGGCGCATTGCAGCGTCAGGTTGCCGAACTGCGCGGATCCGACATTGGGAATGTTGCCCGTCGTCACCCGGGCGACGTTGACGGTGGTGTAGAGTTCATTGTCGGGATCGATGTCGAAGCCGATCCGGCCATAGCCGCTGAGCCGCGTGATCGTCGACTTGAGCGAATTGGCGTTGGTCACGTTGCCCGACCGGTCGCCGCCTTCGCACACGCCATTGTAGCAGCCGAGCACGTTGCCGTTCGCATCCTTCAGCGGCACGCCGTTCGAGCCATATTCGAACTGCCGCGGATTGCCGTTCACGTCGAACGCAGTGCCCTGGAGCGGGCCGGCGGTGATCAGGCCGTAGAGCGCCGTGTTGTTCGCCTGGGTGAAGCTGCGATCGAGATATTGCGGGCCGCCGTCATTGGTGATGCCGCGGTTGATCAGGTTGCGCGAGACCAGCCAGTTGCGCCCGCCCGGACCGCTGCCGTCGGGATTCGATCCGACGCCGAAGCCGGCCGATCCGATCCCGTCCTCGTGGCTGTATTCGCCGCTGCCGATGAGATGCAGCCGGTCGTTGAACAGCGACTTCCCGACCGCGGCCTGGACCGTGTAGTTGCCGTCATCGCCGTAGGTGCTGATGCCCGACTGGAGATTGGCCTTGAAGCCGGTGAAGCGGGTGTTGGTCACGAAATTGACCACGCCGCCGACCGCGTCGGAGCCGTAGGAGGCGGAGGCGCCCCCGGTCACGACGTCGACCCGCTCGATCAGCAATTGCGGGAACAGGCTGACATCGGCGACGCCGGTGACGTTCGCGCCGACGACCCGCTGGCCATCGATCAGGGTGAGCGTGCGGATCGGCTGAAGGCCGCGAAGACTGAGCGCGCTCAGCCCCTGCACGCCGGTCGAGGTGCCGTTGGCGCCGACGGTGGCGCCCGTGCTGCCCTGGAGCGAGGGCAATTGCGCGACGGTCGTGAAGACGTTGGGCTGCGCGTTCTTGGCGATCGACTCGGCGCTCAGCACCTGAGTCGGGGTCGG
>NZ_JPJC01000114.1:0-24137 GCF_000733135.1 Sphingomonas sp. FUKUSWIS1 | reverse complement strand
CCGACGAGATGATCCGCGAGCCGGTGACGACGATGTCGGACTGCGGGGTGGCGGGCGCGGGAGCCGCTTCCGTTGCGGGCGCGGCGTCCGGTGTCGGGGCCGCCTGCGCCGCGGGGGTCTGGCTCTCGGCGGGCACCGGCTTCGTCGCGTCCTGCAGCACGTCCTGCGCAAAGGCCGGTGTCGCCAGCATCGTCGATGCCGCCAGAACCGAGCGCAGCACTGCAAAATTGATCACTTGGCGCATCACATACTCCCCACATCAACCGGGGCGCTTGCTGGCCCAATGTCGTTTCGGGGGTCGGCTTAAGTCGATCAATCTCCCTGCGCAACATAAGTTTCATAAAATGTCTTTTTATATTTATATCCATCTTTTGAGACTTTTTTGGTAATATATTGGTACCCTGCACCTGATAGTCGCCCGGAATTAACCGTATTTGTGAGCGGCTTGCAGCATGTTGTCGATACATAACATGGATTAGATATGTTCAGTCCGCTGCGGCGCGCGATTGGCCTTTCCAAGGGCTAGGTGCGCCTCGAAGGTTCGGAAAATCCGTTGGCACGCTAACGATCGTCCGATTTGCCAGACGTGACAGTATCGGGAGGGTGGACCCCGTCTTCATCCGTGCGAATGCGTCTTCCGTCAAGCGCACCGAAAAGACCAACAACAGACATAAACAATACCAGATCGACTCACCTGGATAAAAAGATTATAAAAATATCAATGCCGGTGAGCGTTTCGCAATGTCGCCCGTCATATTAGCGTAATAACAGGGGGGCGAGATCATGGTTGGGAATTCTTTCGGATCGATGTTGGTGCGGACCAGCGTCGTCGCAATCGCCGCGGTGGCAGCGACGCCGCTCGCTGCACAGTCAGCGATGATCCGCGTCGACGTCGCGCCGCAGCCGCTGGCCCAGGCACTGCAGACGCTGGCGCAGCAGGCCCGTGTCCAAGTCGTGTTCGATCAGGCGCGGGTCGGCACGCGCCGGTCGACCGCGCTGGCCGGGTCGATGACCGCCGCCGACGCGTTTCAGCGCCTGTTGCGCGACACCGGCCTTGCGGTCTCGCAGACCACGCAGGGCGTGTTCGTGGTGGCGGCGCAGGATAGCGCAGCCCCCGCCCCGCCCACCGGGTCCGCCCCCGTCACGCTCGACCCCACGTCCGAAACGCCAGCGCCGGCGCCGGCGGACATCATGGTCACCGGCACGCGCATCACCCGGCCCAATCTGAAGTCGGCGAGCCCGATCACCAGCATCGGTGCCGCGGAGATCAAGGCGCAGGGCGCGGTCAACCTCGAGGAGGTGACGAACCGGCTGGGTCAGGTGCAGCCCGATGCGCAGCAGAACTACCAGCAGAGCAACGGCCAGCAGCGCGGCGTCAAGCTGCGCGGGCTGGATTTCAACCGCACGCTGTCGCTGATCGACGGCCAGCGGATCGCCGGGACCGAATCCGTCGACACCAACCTGATCCCGGTCTCGCTGGTCGAGCGTATCGACCTGCTGACCGGCGGCGCATCCTCGGTCTATGGCTCCGACGCGATCGCGGGCGTCGTAGACTATGTGATCCGTCGCGATTTCGAAGGATTGCAGCTGTCGGGCAATTACAGCTTCTACAATCACGACAACCGCGCCAACGCTTCGACACCCGTCGCCCAGCGCTACGGGATCGCCACGCCGACGGGGATGACCAACGATGGCGGCCGCGCGGATCTGAGCGCGACCTACGGCCACAACTTCCTCGACGACCGGCTGAATGTCTCGGTCTACGGCACCTACCGGACCGCGGACGGCATCTTCTTCCGTGACCGCGACGCGTCGGGCTGTCAGCTGCGCCGCGACACGGGCAACCCGCTCAGGGTCAACAACCTGATCTGCGGCGTGACCGCGGCGTCGCCCAACGGGACGCTGACGGCGAACGGCGTGAATTATTCGAACGTCACCGGCAGCCCCGGCGTCTTCGCGCCCGCATCGACGATTCCGGGCTATGCGAACCAGGCGGACCGGCTCGCGGCGCGTGGTTATGAGCGCTTCAACGGCGGCGGCTTCATCAATTTCAAGGCGTCGCCCGCGGCCGAGTTTTCGGCGGGCGTGATGTACCTTCGCGATACATCGGAGAACCTGCTCTACGGCCCCTATGTCCAGGGCAGCTACCGGGTGAACTGCGACAATCCGCTGATGTCCGCATCGCAGGCGCAGACGATCTGCGGCGCGAATGCCGGGACCGGCGCGTCGGCGCCGCTCGGTGTCCAATATGGTTTTCCGGGGCTGGCCGGCGACCGCGACAAGGAAAGCTTCAGGAACACGCAGACGCGCATCAACGCGTCGGTCCGCGGCGAGATCGCCGAGGGCTGGCGGTATGACGTCGGCGGCGTCTACAGCACGAGCCGGCAATTATGGGAGCCCGGCGGCAACCCGGTCGCCGCCAAGGTCAGCCGCGCGCTCGACGTCGTCAACGTGAACGGCGTGCCGACGTGCCGGTCGGTGGTCAACGGCACCGACCCCGCCTGCGTCCCGCTCAACGTGTTCACCGCCAACAATCCCGGCAGCGCCGCGCTCAGCGACTATCTGTTCGACGAGGGGCTCGGCGTGCAGGACCTGCGCGCCAAATTCTATGACGTGACCGCCAATCTGACGGCGGACTTCACCCGCTACGGCATCCGGTCGCCATTCGCCGAACAGGGCCTGGCGGTGGCGGTCGGCGGGGAATATCGCCGGCAGGAGGAGCGGACGACGCGCAACACGCGCTTCATCGAAGTCTATGGCGGCGTACCCGACAGCCTGACCACGCAGGACGTCGTCGAGGGCAATGCCGAAGCCCAGCTGCCGCTGGTGCAGAACGTGCCGTTCTTCAAACTGCTGCAGGTCAATGGCGGCTATCGCCTGTCGAAATACAGCACCAATCCCCAGACCTTCAACACGTGGAAGATCGAGGCGGTCTATTCGCCGAGCGAGGACGTCACGTTCCGCGTCGGCCGGAACCGGGCCGCGCGCGCGCCCGGCCTGAGGGAGGCCGATCAGGTCGTCGGCTATCAGAATGCGACGATCGTCGACCCCTGTGCCAGCGTCAACGGCGTCGCGCCGAGGGCCAGCATCGAGGCGTGTCGCCTGACCGGATTGCCCGACGCGCAATATGGCAATGGTCTGGCCGCGGGTATTCCGGGCAGCCTGCGCTGCGTCGACGATGTCTGCCGCCAGCGCAACAACGGCACGCCGATCGATCCCGAGGACGCGCAGACGCTGACCTATGGCCTGGTGCTGACGCCCCGGTTCCTGCCGCGGTTCAGCTTCTCGGTCGACCGGTACAAGATCCGCGTCGACAACGTGATCAGCTATCTGGGTGCAAGCTTTGCAGTCGATGGCTGCGTGATCACCGGCGACCCCTATTATTGCAGCCGGCTGGTGCGCGATCCGACGACCTATCAGCTGAACGGCACGGGCACGACGGCGGGCTATATCCAGGGCGGCAATCTGAACGCGTACCGGCTCTATGCGAGCGGCTATGATTTCCAGGCGCAATATTCGGCGCGGCTGGGCGGGACGGCGGGCAAGCTCGACTTCCTGATGAACGGCACGCTGACCACCGACCAGGGCGGCCAGGCCGCACCCGATCAGCCGCGGACCAATTGCGTCGGCTATTTCGGCGGATCCTGCCCGCAGCCGACACCGCGCTGGATCCATAATGTCCGCACCACCTATTCGAGCGACGACGGAATCTTCAGCGCGTCGGTCGCGTGGCGCTATATCGGTGGCACGACCGCGGGTCAGAATGGCGGCCCGAACTCGACGCCGGCGACCGAGGTCTCCGACTTCACGCGGATCCCCGCCTATCATTATTTCGATCTGTCGCTGGGCGTGAACATCGCCAAGCGGATGACGCTGACCGCGGCGGTCAACAATATCTTCGACCGCCAGCAGCCGATCCTGACGAACACCTATGATTACGCGCTGTCGCGCGGGAACACGATTCCCCAGCGTTACGACACGCTGGGACGCCAGATCTCGATTTCGGCAACGACGCGCTTTTGATGCGCGTGGTCCAAGGGGCGGTCCGCCGGCGCATGGCCCTCGTCATCGCGCCGTGCGTTGCCGCGGCGTTCCTGCCGGTCGGCCAGCCCGCGGTTGCCGGCCCCTCCCCGCTGCTTCCGCTGCCCGCGCATGCGACAGCCGGTACGGGCAGCGTCCGCATCGACAACGGTGCGCGGATCGTCGTCCCTGCCGGCGACACGGGCGCTGCCAGTGCGGCGCGGCGCGCGGTCGAGATCGTCGCCCTCACGCGCGGCATCACGCTGAACGTGGCCGACCGCGGACCGGGGGCGATCAGTTTCGTGCGGCTGCCCGCAGCAAATGGGGGGAGCAGCGAACGATACCGGCTCGACGTGACGCCCGCGGGGATCCGCATCGCCGCGGCCACCGATGCCGGGCTGTTCTATGGCGCGATGACGCTGGCGCAGATGCTGTCCCCCGATGCGCGGTTCGGGACGGGCGTCGCGGTCCCCGTCGTGGCGATCGACGATGCCCCGCGCTTTGCGTGGCGCGGGGTGATGCTGGACGTCGCGCGCCACATGCAGCCGATCGCATCGATCGAGCGCGTCATCGACATGATGGCGCAGCACAAGCTGAATCGCCTGCAACTTCATCTGACCGATGACCAGGGCTGGCGGATCGAGATCAAGCGTCATCCCGAGCTGACGCGGATCGGCGCCTGGCGCGCCTCGTCCACGTCCAACGCGGGTGCGCCGGCGGGCCGCTATGGCGGCTTCTACACGCAGGACGAGCTGCGCGCGCTGGTCGCCTATGCCGCGGCGCGCGCGGTGACGATCGTGCCGGAGATCGACCTGCCCGGCCACGCACAGGCAGCGGTCGCCGCCTATCCGCAGATCGGCGTGACGGGGGACCGGCCGCCGGTGTCGGGCGACTGGGGCATCAACCCCTATCTGTTCAACGTCGACGATCGCAGCATCACGTTCGTCAAGCAGGTGCTCGACGAGGTCATGGCGATCTTCCCGTCGACGTATATCCATATCGGCGGCGACGAGGCGCTGAAGGAGCAGTGGCAGGCATCAGCCGCGGTCCAGGCGAAGATGCGCACGCTAGGCATCGCCGATGAAAAGGGCCTGCAGAGCTGGTTCGTCGGTCAGCTCGGCGCGCACCTCGCCAAGCGCGGGCGCCGCCTGATCGGCTGGGACGAGATCCTCGAGGGTGGGCTGCCACCGACCGCGTCGGTGATGTCGTGGCGCGGCGAGGCGGGCGCGATCGAGGCGGCGAACATGGGGCACGACGTCGTGCTGTCGCCCGGCCCGGTCCTGTATCTCGACAATCTGCAAAGCGGGCGCGACGACGAGCCGCCGGGACGCATGGCGGTACAGACGCTGGCCGACGTCTATGCCTATGACCCCCTGCCCGCCGGGATTGCCGCGGCAAAGGCGCATCACGTGCTGGGGCCGCAGGCCAATCTGTGGGCCGAATATATGGTCACCCCCGCGCAGCGCGAACATGCGCTGTTTCCGCGCATCGCGGCGCTGGCGGAGATGGCCTGGTCGCCGCGCGCCGCGCGCGACTGGCCGGGCTTCCTCGCGCGGCTCGATTCCCAGCTCAACCGCTATCAGCGGCAGGGGATCGCCGCCGCGGACAGCGCCTTTGCGGTCGATTACACCGTGGTCGGCGGGGTCGGTCCGGCGGTGCGCGGCAAGACGGTCACGATCGGCATGGCGAACCAGGCCGGCTATGGCACGATCCGCTACACGACCGATGGCGCGGCGCCGTCATCGACTTCGCGCGCCTATGCCCGACCGCTGAGCGTGGCGCCGGACACGGTCGTCCGCGCAGTGACGTTCGCACCCGACGGCCGCGCGCTCGCCGCCGTGCGCAGCTTCGATACCGCACCCGCCGCGCTGTTGACGCGGGCAAGTGCGAGCCTCGAAACCTGTGCCGGCGCGGGGATCCGGCTGCGCCTGCCGCTGACGCCGGATGCGACGGGCGGCGGGCCGGCGTACAGCATGAACATCTATGACGGCTGCTGGCTGTACCGCGCCGCGCCGCTCGGACAGATCCGGGGCATCACGGTCTCGCTCGGCCGGCTGCCGCGCAACTTCGCGCTGCGCCAGCCGCAGCGCCAGATGGTCGCGTGGCGCTACAACCCGACATATTTCGGGACGCTGATGGTGCATGCGCGGACCTGCGACGGGCCCGCGCTGGCGATGGTGCCGCTGCCCGATCCGGCGACCACGCCGAACCGGTTCACGCTGACCGCGCCGCTGGCGGGTGGGACGACCGACACGGACCTGTGCCTGATCGTCGCGCCGCCGGTCGGTGGACCGCTCTACGGCGTCGACACGGTACGCTTTACGCTGAAGGACATTCGATGACCGATCCCCTGCGCCCATCGCGGCGCGACGCAATCGCCTTCACGGCCGGAACGCTTGGCGCAGCGATGGCCTTTCCCGGCGGCACGTTCGCGGCAACCATTGGCGCGGCGACCACCGGTGCGGCGCTCGTCCCCTTCGGTGCCACGCCGTCGAAGCGGCAACTGGCGTGGCACCGGCTGGAACAGACCGCGTTCGTCCACTTCACGATCAATACCTTCACCGACCGCGAATGGGGCTATGGCGACGAGGATCCCGCGATCTTCGACCCCAAGCAGTTCGATGCCGACCAGATCGTCGCCGCGGCAAAGGCGGCGAACCTGCGCGGCCTGATCGTCACCGCCAAGCACCACGACGGCTTCTGCCTGTGGCCGAGCAAGTTCACGAAACACAGCATCGCAAGCAGCCCCTACAAGAACGGCAAGGGCGATATCGTCGGCGAACTGGCCGCCGCATGCCGGCGGCAGGGGCTGAAGTTCGGGATCTACCTGTCGCCCTGGGATCGCAACCATCCGGACTATGGCCGGCCCGAATACATCACCTTCTTCCGCAACCAGCTGCGCGAGCTGCTGACGCAATACGGACCGATCTACGAGGTATTCTTCGACGGCGCGAACGGCGGCGACGGCTATTATGGTGGTGCGCGCGAAGTGCGGAAGATCGACGCGGTCCCCTATTATGACTGGCCGTCGATCATCGCCTTCGTCCACGCGCTACAACCGATGGCCTGCACCTTCGATCCGGTCGGCGCGGACCTGCGCTGGGTCGGCAACGAGGAGGGCGAAGCCGGCGACCCGTGCTGGGCGACGATGGACGACAAGGGCTTCACCGAGGAAAAGGGCAATGCCGGCGTTCGCGGCGGCGCAATCTGGTGGCCGGCCGAGGCGGATGTCTCGACCCGCTATGGCTGGTTCTGGCACGCCTATGAGGACGGGCAGAGCCGCAGCCCCGCCAATCTGATGAAGATCTATTTCGAGACGGTCGGGCGCAGCGCCGGGCTGTTGCTCAACCTGGCCCCGGATACGCGCGGGCTGGTGACCGACGAGGATGTCGCGAACCTGACCGCGTTCGGCACGGCGATGCGCGCGATGTACGCCACCGACCTGAGCAAGGGTGCGATCGCCTCCGCGAGCAGCGTGCGCGGCGGGCATGACGCGGCGCTGGTGCTCGACGGCAATCCCGAAAGCTTCTGGGTCAGCGCCGATCGGGCGCCGGTCCCGACGTTGACGCTCGACCTGAAACAGCCACGGCTGTTCGATGTCGTCAGGCTGGCGGAGCATCTCCCGCTCGGGTTGCGCGTCGACCGGTTCGCGATCGACGCGCAGGGCCCGACCGGCTGGACCGAAATCGCCAGCAAGCAAGGCATCGGATCGCAGCGGCTGATCCGGCTCGACGCGCCGATCACCGCGCGGCGGGTCAGGCTGCGAATCACCGCAGCCGCCGCGGCGCCGGCGATCACCGAATTCGGCGTGTATCTCGCGCCCGTGCTGCTCGATCCGCCGCACATCGTCCGCGACCGCGAGGGCGTGGTCACGCTGACCAGCGATTCCCCCGGGCTGGCGATCGCCTACACCACCGACGGCAGCGTGCCGACGATCGCATCGCCACGCTACACGGTGCCGTTCGCGATGCGCGATGCGGGGATCGTCCAGGCGATCAGCATCCACGCGGCCAAGGGTGCGGTCAGCAACGTGGGGCGTCGCAACTTCGACATCCGCAAGAGCGACTGGAAGATCTTGCGGGCCAGCGCGCCGCTGGCCGAGCTGCTGATCGACGAGAAGAACCGCACCGACTGGGTCGCGCCGCTGACCGGTGCGGACGGCAAGCCGTGTTCGGTGACGATCGATCTCGGACGCAGCGTCGAGCTGCGCGGGTTCGTGCTGAAACCCGGCTGGCACGCGCCGCAGGGGGCCGGCGACCCCGCCGCCTGGCGCGTACGCATCGGCGACGACCCGGGGCTGGCCGACGCGCCACAAGAGCAGGGCGAGTTCTCGAACATCGCTGCCAACCAGGCGCCGCAACGCCTCGCCTTCGCGCGGCCGCACCGTGGCCGCTACATCGAGATCGCCTTCACCCGGACCGCCAAGGGCGAGACGCGGCTGGCCATCGCGGAGCTCGGGGTGCTGACGCAGTAGACCGGTCGCGGCGCGGCGTGTGATGGCGAGTAACCAAAAGCTAAGTCTTTGTTGTTTAACATAGCGCAATGTTCATATCGCTTACTGCGCGGATCGTCGCGATCGGCCTCATCGTGGTCCTGGCACTGGGGTCGCTGGCCGGGCTGCTCGCCGACGCCTCGTACCAGGCCAGCCAGAGCTTCCAATGGGCCGCCCATTCCGCGCAGGTCATCGAGACGACCGAGGCGGCGCTGAACGATCTGCGCGAGGCCGAATCGGGCCAGCGCGGGTTCGTCATCACGCGGGATCCGGCCTATGCGCGGTCCTTCGCCAAACGCCTGGACAGCGCCGCCCGGACCATCGCGCGGGTTGCGGGCCAGACCCGCGACAACCCGCGCCAGCATGCCCGTGCGCGCGAAATGGCATTGCTGATGAAGGAGCGGTCCGCCTTTCTGCGCCAGCCGCTCGACCTTGCCCGCCGGGGCAATTTTGCGGGAGCGGTCACGATCATCGCCAGCGGCCGTGGGCGCGACCTGATGGATGCGATCAGCGTGCGCGGGGAGGCGTTTCTCGAAGAGGAACGCGCGTTGCAGACCACGCGGCAGGATGCGGCGGCGCAGCGCCTGCGCCGCGGCAAGCGGCTTGCCATCTTCGGCGCGATCGCCGTCGCGCTGATCGTCATCGGCGGCTTTACCTTGCTGGTGCAAGGTATCCGCCGCCCGCTGGAAACCATGTTGCGCGCGATGACCGCGCTCGGCAGCGGGGACGAGCAAACACGGATCGATACCGCGATGGGGTCGCGCGAATTCAACCGCCTCGCGATCGGCTATAATGCGATGGCCGACCGGCTGGAGGGCGCGGTTTCCGATCAGGGCGCGAGCGAGCGCCAGCTGCAGGTCGTCAACGCCGAGCTCGAGCGCAATACCAAGACGCTGCGCGAACGCGGCGACGTGATCGAGCTGCTCGGCGGCATGGCGCATCGCATGCAGGCCGCACGCACCGACGACGAGCTGGCCCAGATCATCCGGGTGTTCGTACCGCAGGTCCTGCCCGACATTCCCGGCGCGTTGTACGCGCACAACAACTCGCGCAACTGCCTGGTCCCGGTCGCCAGCTGGGGAGACATCGTCGTGCCGGACGACGGCTTCGCGCCGGAGCGGTGCTGGGCACTGCGCCGTGGCCAGAGCCATTCGGTCGTGGATCCGCGCCGCGACATCGTCTGCGCGCATGTCGCCGAGGGCGAGGTCTATCACTGCGAGCCGCTGCTCGCGGGCGGCGAGGTCATCGGCGTGCTCTATCTGCGCGGCAGGATCGAGGCCGAGAACCGCTTCCGGATGAACGTGCTGACCGAGAACATCGCCTCGGCGCTGGTGAACCACCGCCTGCAGCGGTCGCTGCGCGAACAGACGATCCGCGATCCGCTGACCAGCCTGTTCAACCGCCGCTACATGGAGGAGGCGCTCAAGCTGGAGATCGCCCGCGCCTCGCGGTCGGGCAATCCGCTCAGCCTGGTCATGTGCGACGTCGATCATTTCAAGCGGTTCAACGACGAGTTCGGTCACGACGCGGGGGACGCGGTGCTCCAGCAGGTTGCCGCCGAGATGCGCAGCCGGTTCCGCGACGGCGATGTCGTCTGTCGCTTCGGCGGCGAGGAGTTCACCATCATCGCGCCGGGCACGACCGCCGAGGCGCTGGCCAAGCGTGTCGATATCGTCCGGCAGGCGATCTCCGAGATCGCCGTCCGCCACGGCAACCGCGCGCTGGGATCGACCAGCATGTCGTTCGGCATCGCGACCTGGACGGACATCATGGACCGGGAGGGCGCGACGCTGATCCAGGCGGCGGACATGGCGCTGTATCAATCCAAGCGCGACGGCCGCAACCGCGCGACGATCAGCGCGCTCGCGGCCTGATCGGGGCGCTCCGGAGATCGATATCCTCCGCCGTACCGGGCGGTGTCAGAAGAGCTTGCGCAGCCCCACCCTGACGGACCGGCCGACCGGATCGATATACGCCGCCTGGAACCGGTTCGGCGTCCGCCCGAGCCGGTCGCGAACCGCGATACGGTCGTTGAGCAGGTTTTCGACCGTCAGCTGCAGCGTCATGTTGCTTGCCCAGGGACGTTTGACGATCTGGTCGACCTTGAGCGAGCTATAGGGCACCAGCCAGGTCCGACCTGAAAAGCGCAGATCCGACGCCGCCAGGTCGCTGCGGATCCGGGTCGGCCCCTGCAGACGGCCGAACACGCCGATACGCGCAGCCCCGAGCGATCCGCTGAGGTTCAGCTCGGTTTCCCAGCGCGGTCGTCCGCCGGTGCCGGTCAGCGTGTCGCCATCGAGGAGATCGAGTGCCGGCCCCCCGCTCCGCAACGACAGGCGATCGTCGAGCCGCCACGTCGTGGTCATCGACATGTTGAGGTGCGCCCGGGGCCGGGGTGGCGCCGGCGGTGGCACATCCTTCGCGGCGATGCCGACGGGCGGCGTCAGCGGCGCAGGCGCACGCCCGATCGGCGTCGACAGGCTGATCGTCGCCTGCATCTTCGTTTCGCGTTCGCGGGCGATGTTGACCGGCCGCAGGTCGGCGCTGACGAGCTGTCCTGTCGCATCACGCTGGAACGCCCCGGCAAATGCGGTCTGGAAGGCCGGGGTGGCGCTGCCCAGCGTCGCGGTCTGATTGTCGATGCGCGTCTGGAGATAGTTGAGCGTGAGCCGCAGATCGCGGGCCTTGATCGGCGACACGGCGACACCCAGCGTGACGAGCCGCCGGCGTTCCGGGTCGAGCGCGGGATTCCCGCCGGCGATCGTCGTGACGAGCACGCTGGTGCCGGTGGTGAAATCGAAAAACGGCGTGTTCGGGGTGGTTACCGTCGGGTTGGTCAGCAGCGCGATCGCCGGCGGGGTCTGCGCGGCATTGACCGAGGCGATCAGCTGGACCGGCCGCACTGGCGACCATGTCAGGCCGTAGTTGGAACTGAGCAGCCGGCCATAATCGGACACGTCCGAGACGCCGATCATGCCGTTGACCGACAGCTGTCCGAGAAACGCGAGAACGTCCTGATTGGCAGAGGCGATCGGCAGATCCGCGTTGACGCTGCCCCCCCCGGTGGTGCGCGTCAGATCGAGCGTCGTGTCGCGCAAGCCCGGCAGGCTGCCCGAACTGCTCGACCGGGCATAATCCCCCGAGAGCGTGATCTGCGCGTCGCCGGCCGGCAACCGGACCAGCGGGCCGTTCGCGACCGCCTTTGTCAGCAATGTGCCGGTAACGGTCCGGCTGCGATCGGCCAGCCGAAGCGCCGCCGCCTCGGAACTTACGCGCGCCAACGGATCGCCCCCCGCATCGATCGCGGCCTGCAGATCGTTGATCGGCACGCCGCGTTCGGACCGCGCCACCCCCTGCACCCGGTCATAGCTGGTCGTGACGTTCCACCCCCAGCGCCGGATACTGCCCTGAACCATGCCCGATCCATGCAGCGTCAGGCTGGTGCTCCGCTGCCGGAGCACCGCGTCGGGCAGGTAGCGATAAAGCAGGACATCATCCGCAAAGGGCAGCGCGCCGCGTCCTCCCGGCACGCTCAGCAGCGCGGGCGCCAGACCGTTCACGCCGATGTTACGCTGCGCCTCCATCGACAGGTTGAGCGATCCGCTCATCGTCCGCCCGATCGGCGCCGCGAGCGTTCCGTCGACCGAAATCCTGTCGCTGCGCTGCTGGAGCGAGCGATAACGCCCGATATCGGTGACCGCGGGTGCGCCGGCGCCGGCGGCATAGCCCGCCAGATTGTCGCGCCCCGCCGGGTCGTCCGGCACGGCGGCGATCGTGACCGGGGCCCCGACGAGCGCATCGAGCGCGGGATCGATACTGGCCCCGCCTACTCCCGTAACGGTGCCGCCAAGCGCATAGAGGGTGTCCGGATCGGGCAGGATCGCGCGTTCGCTCTGCAGGATCGGGTTGAGCCGAAGATGCGACAGCGTCAGCGTCGCGCGGCGCGGCCCGTCGATCCGCGCGGCGGTCACCTCGGCATAGCTTGTCTCGCCCCCGCCTTCGGTCGTGACACCCGTGGCCTGCTGGTAGGTGACCGCGCGAAACCGCTTCTTGGTGATGAAGTTCATCACCCGGATGGTGGACGGAAACCCGAAGCGTGCGGCCTCGGACTCGGGCAGGACCTCGATCTTCTCCATCGCCTCCTGCGGCAGGCTGTAGAGTTCGTTCATGCTCGACATGCGTCGACCGTTGAGCAGATAGACCGGATCGCCGCCGCTCGCCGACGTCGTCAGTGGCTTCAGGCGTTCGAGCAGCGTCTTGAGATCGGTCGCACCCAGCGACTGGATCCCGGCCTGATCGAGGGTCGCGGTCGGATCGATCGCCCCGACCGCGCTGCCCGCGCTCCGCTGGCCCGTGATGACGATGTCGTCGCCCGACGCCGATGCCGGCACGGGTATCGCCTGCGTCGATCCGGCCGCGGGACAGACCACGCCGCCCCCGAGGCAGACGAGGATCGACGGGTACAGGCGGACCGGCGCGTGAACCCTCACGAACGGCGGATCGGGATGGCGGGGGGATCGATCATCGTCACACTCTCACGCAGGGGCGACATCGAGTGGAGCGGTATTATATGTCGGGAATAGGGCGGCTTATGAAAGCAGGCAGGGCAGAATGCCTGAAGGCAGCGCGGTCACGCCGCGGATCTTGGCGTCGGGACGCGATCCGGCGCATCGGCGGCATGGGATGACGCAAGACTATTGCCTATCGTCCGGGCCGGATTACGCTTCGTAACCGTAGCGCGAGACTGCGAGTCGGAGATCGATGGTCGCGCGCTGCTGCAGGTCTATCCGAGGTGATCCGCTATGGCCGTCAGGGACAAGGCTTCGATCGATACCCAGCATGCCGTGATCGTCGTGATCCGGGGCGATCCCGTCCCCGACGCCGCGATCCCGACGATCGAACTGGATCTCGCGAAATTTCAGAGCGGTCGCTGGGCACTGCAGCTCGACGCGGCATTTGCCCGGCGCGAGGAGCCGGCGGTGATCCTGGCGCAGGGGGTCGCGTGTCTGGCCGTCGCGTGGTGGGCGCAATTGTCGCCGCGCAGCTATCTGCAGGCGATCGAGGGCGCGGTCCTGCTGTCGCCGCTGTCGGTCGGTTTCGGTCAGGAGGCGATCGCGGCGGCGGCGCGGCCAGGGCCGACGACACGCCTGCCCTTCCCGTCGGTCGTCGCCTGTGCCCCCGGCCCGTTCATCGACCGGGTACTGGCGCTGGCCGATCGCTGGGGCAGTCATTTCGTCGAGCGCGGATCGATTGCCGCACAGCCGCCGACGACGCGCACCGCCACCCCGACCGAGGAAGAGGCAGGGCTGATCGCGCTGCTCCCGCTGCTCGAGCACCGGGTGCCGGGCGATGCGTTCACGCCCGGCCCCAGCCCCGCACGGCGCCTTCGCCGACCCGCCGCGATCGACTGAGCGCGCCGCAGACCAGCGGCGTCCTGCGCGAGCGGAACCGGCCGCGGATCCACTCGCCGAACGGCTGGGTGAGCGCATCGGGATAGGGGAAGGTCGAGGCGGCAAGCCCGACGCAAGGTGGCAAAGCGTGCCGCGTCGAGATCGCGCAGGTCGATCCCGGGGATTGATTGGAGCGACCGCCGGCGCCGGCGCCGTTCCCTAAACCCAGGCTTGATCGCGCCAAAGCCGCTATCGATGGCGGTTGGCGCGTCGGCGTGGCAGAGGGCGCGCTCAATTCATCCGAGGCTTCATGACCGATCTCGCCGTCCTTTACGAACATCCCGCCTGGTTCGTGCCGCTGTTCGCGGCGCTCGACGCGCGCGGCGTCGAGTTCTCGCGCGCCACGCCGGACGGGTTCTGGAACCCCGCGGACCAGACCGCGCCGGCGCGCGTCGTGTTCAACCGCATCGCGATGTCGAGCTTCCTGCGCAGCGACGAGCATCCGATCTTCGACACGATGGCGATGCTCGATCACTGGCGCCGCACCGGTGCGCGCGTGATCAACGGCGCCGACGTGCTCGCGATCGACGCCTCCAAGGCGCGGCAATTGTCGCTGATCGCGTCGCTCGGCCTCGCAATCCCCGAGACGCGTATCGTCCACCGCGCCGCCGACGTCGTGGCCGCGGCGCAGACGCTGCGCTTCCCGCTGGTCGTGAAGGCCAATATCGGTGGATCGGGCGCGGGGATCATCCGCTTCGACAGCCTCGACGAACTCCGCACCGCGGTTACCGACAATGGCCTGCCGAGCAGCGTCGACGGCGTGCTGCTGGTGCAGGAATATGTCCCCGTCCGGGGTGGCGCGATCACCCGGATCGAGACGCTCGACCGCAAGTTCCTCTATGCGATCGAGGTCGCGGGCGGCGGCGCGTTCGATCTCTGCCCGGCGGATGCGTGCGTCGTCCCCGGCTCGGGGATCAAGATGGCCGCGGTCGAGCCGTCGCAGGTGCTCAAGGATGCCGCCGAGGCGATCGCGCGCGCGGTCGATCTCGATGTCGGCGGGGTCGAGGTGATGATCGACGACCGCGACGGCGTCGCGCGCTTCTACGACATCAACGCGCTGTCGAACTTCGTCGCCAGGCCGCTCGACGTCCTCGGCTGGGATCCGCACGACCGGCTCGTCGATTACCTGATCGAACAGATTGGGAAGACTCGTTGATGCGCTATGGATACTGGACTCCGGTTTTCGGCGGGTGGCTTCGCAACGTCCCCGACGAGGGGATGGAGGCGAGCTGGGCCTATACCAAAGCGCTGACGCAGAATGCGGAGCGCTGGGGCTATGATCTGACGCTGATCGCCGAGCTGAACCTTAACGACATCAAGGGCGTAGAACAGCCCGCGCTCGATGCGTGGTCGACCGCGGCGGCGCTGGCGGCGGTGACCGACAGCATCGAGCTGATGGTCGCGGTGCGCCCCAATTTCCACCACCCCGCGCTGTTCGCCAAGGCGGCCGCCAATATCGACCGGATCTCGGGCGGGCGGCTCGCGCTCAATGTCGTGTCGTCCTGGTGGGCGGACGAGGCGAAGCAATATGGCCTGCAGTTCGACCAGCATGACGATCGCTATGCGCGGACCGACGAATGGCTCTCCGTCGTCGACGGGTTGTGGACGCAGGAGCGGTTCGACTTTGCCGGGCAGTTCTACACCACCGAGCAGGCGATCTGTTCGCCCAAGCCCGTCAAGCGCCCGACCGTCTATGCCGGCGGCGAGAGCGAGAAGGCGAAGGCGATGATCGCGGCCAAGTGCGACGCCTATGTCATGCACGGCGACCCCGCGGCGGCGATCGCACCCAAGATCGCCGACATGGCGGCACGACGCGAAGCCGCGGGCGGTGCGCCGATGCAGTACGGCATGGCCGCCTATGCGATCGTCCGTGACAGCGAGGCCGAGGCAAAGCGCGAACTCGAGCGCATCACCAGCGTCACCGAACTGCCCGCGGGCTATGCCAATTTCGACCAGTGGCTATCGGGCACGCAGCTCGAACGCGAGTTGAAGATCCAGGAATATTCGGTCTCCAACCGCGGGCTGCGCCCCAATCTGGTCGGCACGCCCGAACAGCTGAAGGAGCGGATCGCGGAATATGAGGCCGCCGGTCTCGACCTGCTGCTGCTCCAGATGAGCCCGCAGGCCGAGGAAATGGAGCGGTTCGCGGTGCAGGTCATGGGGTCCGCATGATCCGCCTGCGCGACGTTTCCAAAACCTACCCGGCAAGCGATGCGGCGGCGCTCGACGGCGTGTCGCTGGAGATCCCGGCGGGCGGCGTGTTCGGGGTGATCGGTCAGTCGGGCGCGGGCAAGTCGACGCTGATCCGGCTGATCAATGCGCTCGAACGGCCGACGTCCGGGCGCGTCGAGGTCGACGGTATCGACGTCGCAAGCCTGTCGGCGGCGGATCTGCGCGCGCTCCGGCGGCGGATCGGCATGATCTTCCAGAATTTCGGGTTGCTCTCCTCGCGGACGGTCGCGGCGAACGTCGCCTTCCCGCTGGTGCTCGCGGGCGTCGCAAAGGCAACGCGCGAGAGCAAGGTTGCCGCCTTGCTCGACCGGGTCGGCCTGTCCGATCACGCCGCCAAATACCCCGCCCAATTGTCCGGCGGCCAGAAGCAGCGCGTCGGCATCGCCCGCGCGCTCGCCACCGATCCCGACATCCTGCTGTGCGACGAGGCGACGAGCGCGCTCGACCCCGAAACCACGCGCTCGGTGCTGACGCTGCTCCGCGACCTCAACCGCGACCTCGGGCTGACGATCGTCCTGATCACGCACGAGATGGACGTCGTCCGCTACGTCTGCGACCGCGTCGCGGTGCTCGAACGCGGCCAGGTCGTCGAGACCGGCACCGTCACCGACATCTTCGCCAACGCCGCGCATCCGGCGACCCGGCGCATGCTGGCGGCCCTCGCCGCATGACCTTCTTCGAAAATGTCGACTGGTCCGATATCGGCCAGGCGTGCCTCGACACGCTCATCATGCTCGGCGGGTCGCTGGTGTTGACGATCCTGCTCGGCGTGCCGCTGGGCGTGCTGCTGTATCTGACCGGCAAGGGGCGGCTGATCGAGAACCGGCTTGCCAATGGCGCGCTCGGGATCGCCGTCAATATCCTGCGATCGGTGCCGTTCATCATCCTGCTGATCGTGATGATCCCGCTGACCGTGCTGCTGGTCGGCACGTCGCTGGGCGTCGCGGGCGCGATCCCGCCGCTGGTGGTGGGGGCCGCGCCATTCTACGCACGACTCGTCGAGGGATCGCTGAAGGAGATCGACCGGACGACGATCGAGGCGGTGCAGGCGATGGGCGCGACGACCCGCCAGATCGTGACGCGCGCGCTGATCCCCGAGGCGATGCCGGGGCTGATCTCGGGCGCCACCGTCACCGCGGTCGCGCTCGTTTCGTTCACCGCGATGGCCGGCGTGGTCGGCGCGGGCGGGCTCGGCGATCTCGCGATCCGCTTCGGCTATCAGCGTTTCCAGACCGACGTGATGGTCGTCACCGTCGTCCTGCTGGTCGTGCTCGTCCAGATCATCCAATATGCCGGCGACGCGCTCGCCCGCCACTTCACCCGCCGCTAGGAAATGCCATGAACCGCCGCACTCTGCTCGCCTCGCTCTCGCTGCTCGCGCTCGCCGCATGCGGTGGCGCCAAGACGGATGACGGCACGGCGCTGACCGTCGCCGCGACCGCGGTGCCGCATGCCGAGATTCTCGAATCGATCAAGCCGGCGCTCGCCAAACAGGGCGTCGATCTCAAGATCCGCGTCTTCAACGACTATGTGCAGCCCAATCTGCAGGTGGAGCAGAAGCAGATCGACGTCAGCTATTTCGAGACCAAGCCCTATCTCGACGAGTTCAACGCCTCGCGCGGCACGCATCTGGTTCCCTATGCGGGCGTCCATGTCGAGCCGCTGGGCGCCTATTCGCGCAAGTGGAAGACGATCGCGCAGGTCCCGATCGGCGCGACCGTCGCGATCCCGAACGAGCCGAGCAACGGCGGCCGCGCGCTGCTGCTGCTGCAAAAGGCCGGGCTGATCACGCTGAAGAACCCGACCAACCCGCTGTCGAGCCTCAACGACATCGCGACCAACCCGAAGAGCCTCAAGTTCAAGGAGCTGGAGGGCGCCACCCTGCCCCGCACGCTCGGCGAGGTCGATCTGGCGCTGATCAACACCAACTACGCGCTCGACGCGAAGCTCAATCCGGTGCGCGACGCGCTCGCGATCGAGGACAAGAACAGCCCCTATGTCAATTTCGTCGTCGGCCTGCCCGGTGGCGACAAGGATCCGCGCGTCGTCAAGCTGATCGCTGCGCTGCGAAGCCCCGAGACGCGGCGCTTCATCGCGGACCGTTATGCGGGCGCGGTGCTGCCGGCGTTCTGAGCCGCGGTGACGAATGGGTCGCTGCACGTCATCCGCCCGGGCGCGTCGACCCGCCCCGAGACGCGGCGGCGATAGGTCGGCGCCGACGCCGCCGTGATCGTGACGTCGTACCAGCCATGGCTGTTGCGGAGCGGCCAGCGGTAGTGCGCGTCGACCAGCCTGGTCGTCAGCACCCCTGCCCCGACGCGTTCAACCTGCGCGACCAGCCCGTGTTCGCGGTGTCCGGCGGGGAGCACTAATGCCAGCTCGGTCGGTGTCGCGTGCCAGACGAGCCGCGACACCAGGCCCGGGTCGTCACGATGCCCCGTGAAATGCCGATGGAATCCGTTGGGGCCGAGCACCCAGAGATCATAGCGCCCCTCCGTGTCGAAACCCCATTGCCCGTCCAGCGTGCGCCCGGGCTCGACGGTGAAGCGGCGTGGCGGCTGGTCCAGGCTCCGGCGGTCATAGACGTGGAAGACCGCGGCTTGCGTGCCGTCGGCCGCAAAGTGCAGCCGGATCGCGTCACCCGTCATCGTCTCAGCGACGCGCAGCGCATAGGGTAGCGGGCGGGACCGGCGGATGCCGGGTTCCTGCCACGGGAGGGACTCACCCCGTGGTGCCTGCGGGCTCGGCTGCCGGGGGATCGCCGCGGCGCGGGCGGCATCGGCGCGCGGATCGGGCATCGCCGCGAAGGGCGCGACGTCGGCGGCGGTGAAGTCGAACGCCGAGGTCAGGTCGCCGCAGACCGCGCGGCGCCACGGCGCGATGTTGGGCTCGTGGACATCGAACCGCTGTTCGAGGAAGCGGATCACCGAGCTGTGGTCGAACACCTGCGAATTGACCCACCCGCCCCGGCTCCACGGCGAGACGACGTACATCGGCACGCGCGGCCCCAGGCCATAGGCGCGGCCGCGATAGGCGGGGAGGTCGAGTGCCGCATCGCCCTTGCTCGGGTTAAGGTGATAGCTGCCGGTCAGATCGACCGTCGATCCGCCAAGCAACGTGCCGTCGGCAGCGCGCGACGGCGGCGCGGGCGGCGGGACATGATCGAAAAAGCCGTCATTCTCGTCGAACATGACGAACAAGGCGGTCCGCGCCCAGATTTTCGGGTCCGCGGTGAGCGCGTCGAGCAGCTCGGCGGTATAGGCCGCGCCCTGTGCCGGGCTCGACGGACCGGGATGCTCGGATCCCTTCGCGGTGGCGATGACATACGAAACCTGCGGCAACCGCCCGGCCAGCACGTCGGCACGCAGCGCGTCGAGCCCGCGCGTCGTCAGCGCCCGATCGCGCAGGTCCGCGTCGCCAGCCGCATGATGCGCCGCGCGGAAGGCGGCGAACCCGACCAGCGGGTTGTCGGTGAAATTGTCCGCCATGTCCTGATAGATGCGCCAGTCGACCCCCTTGGCCTGCAACCGCTCGACGACCGTGGTCCAGCGATAGGGGTCGGGATCGCCGCCATCCTCGGGCAAGCTGTCATGCGAATTGCCGATCGCCGGACCGCCCAGCGTGCCGCCGGGATCGTTGGTACCGCTCCACAGGAACAGCCGGTTCGTGTTCGTCCCCGTCTGCACCGAGCAGTGATAGGCGTCGCACAGCGTGAACGCCTCGGCGAGCGCGAACTGGAACGGCAGGTCCTCGCGCCGGTAATGGCCCATCGCCCGCTGGCTCTTCGCCTCGGGCCAGTGCGCCATCCGCCCCTCGTCCCAGCCGCGCTGCGCATCGGGCCAGCTGTGCGGCGTTCCCTCCATCCGCATCAGGTCGAAATTGGTGCGCGTGGCGAGATGGAAGGGCAGCACGGTGCGCGCGCCGCCCGGTGCCGTCCGGTCGCGCTGATACCAGACCGGCGCCGTCGCCCCGCCCACAGACGATGCGGCCACGGGGATCGGCAACCGGTCGGCAAAGCCGCGGACGCCGCGCAACGTGCCGAAATAATGATCGAAACCGCGATTTTCCTGCATCAGGATGACGACATGCTCGACATCCATGATCGAGCCCGTCTTCACCTCGGGTGCGATCGCCGCCGCGCGCGCGATCGCCGCGGGAAACGCGGACAGCGCGGCCCCGGTGACGCCTGCACCGAGCAGTGTACGACGGGAGACATCGGTCATCGGGGCAACCCACAGGAGGAGCGCATGGTAAGCAAACGCGAGCGGACCATGCCCGGTTCAGATCGGCAGTCGAGCGACAGCGGCGACGGCGTGTTCATCCAGGATCGCTAAAGCCGACAGGTTGCACGAGCGTGACATGCGATCGTCGACGATGTCCGTAACAGGTCCTCTGCTGGTCAGCGGCCGGAGCCGTCGCAGCCCCGTCCGCGCCGACGCAGGCGCGCGGCATGGACGGCGTCGACCGTGTGGCTGTGCCCGCGGCGTTCCGCCCGGACCATCTGCCCGACGCGTTTGCCGTGGATCATCAGCGGCAACCCGAGCAGCGCGAGCGGGAAGAAGAGGAGCATGAGCGGCGATCCGTCGACCGCCACGCACAGCGCACAGGAGACGGCCATCAGCGCGAAGCCGCCCGCCTTCCATTGCAGGTCGCGCCGCGTCATGCCGCCTGCCTCCGCACGCGCGTCGCGACGGGATCGCCGATCACGAGGGTGCCGGCGGCCGCCAGCAGCCGCGCGATGCCGCCGTCCTGGTCGTGGCACAGCACGATGTCGGCGGGGAAATCGGCTTCGCGGGCGAGCGCCTGCGCCAGACCGCCAACCTCGAAGTCGAGCCCGATCGCGGGATCGTGCAGCCGCGCTGCAGCGGCGCGGGCGCGGCCGATCAGCGCCGGCGCATCGGCGACGCCCTGCCCCTCGATCGCGGTGAAGCCGAGCGCGCGGGCGTAACGCACGGTTTCGATCAGCAGCGTCCCGCATGCACAGTCGGCATCGACGATCCGGACCGCGTGGCGATGCCGTTCGCGCCGATCGGCGAGCGCCGCCGCGATATGCGGCCAGCGCGGATCGCGCGTCGCGCGGCGTGCGCAGGCTCGGGTCATGGTGGCGGGCATGTCCGCCTTCGCTTCAGCCGTGGCGCCGAGTGCCGGGGTCACACGCCCGTGGCCCGCCTTGTTCTGGCCGAGAGGAATGACGCGCCCGCGTGCGCGGGGCTCCGGCGTGGGTTCAGACGACATGTTCGCGCTTTTGCCTGTGTGATCGGGCGTCCAGGCGCCCGCAAACCCGAATTACGAACCGCGGCATAGGGATTCGAGAGCGATTCCCCGAAACCCCATAGTGGCGCCATAGTGGGCGCAACGGCTCGTCGCATTTCAGTGCGTGGTCGCTGGCGTGGCGCGGACGCGGGGCCGCCAGCGCTCGCTGACCGCGATACCGTCGAACAGGTGATGCCCGAGTAGCACCATGACACTGCCCGCGCTCGCCCCCAGAAAGCCGATCGCGGCGAGCGCGAAGGCCAACGCACCCGCGGCGTGAGGGGAAAGCGCGAGGGCGGACAGCCGCCACACGGCGATGTACGCCATTGCGCAGAGGAGAAGTCCCACCGCGCGCAGACCAAGATCCGCGCGCCGCGAACGATGCCACGCTGCCATGCCACTCTCCTTGTCGTGGCCCTCCAGCTATCGGCCGCGGCATAGCAATTCGAGAGCGATCCCGGCCTTTTGCGTAGCGGCGGCATAGGGTTGGGCAGTTTTCTCGCATGCGGCGGCCGCCGCGGGGGCCCCGGAAGGGGGTGTCTGCCCGCGCCATTTATGCGTAAACCCCCGGCATGAACCGACCCGAAATCCTGATCCCCGCCCCCATGCTGCCGAGCGTCGTCGACGCGCTGGGCGAGCGGTTCGTCGTGCACCGGCTATGGGAGCAGGAAGACCCCGACGCGTTCCTCGCGACGGTGGCGCCGCGCGTCCGCGGGCTTGCGGCGAGTTCGCTCGCGGGGCGGATTGACGCGTCCTGGTATGACCGGCTGCCCGCGCTCGAAATCGTCGCCAATTTCGGCGTGGGCTATGACGGGATCGACGCAGACGCCGCCGCGGCGCGCGGGATCGTCGTGACCAATACGCCCGGCGTGCTGGACGAGGAGGTCGCCGATCTGACCATCGGGCTGCTGCTGGCGACGCTGCGCGGGATCCCGCAGGCCGATCGCCATGTCCGCGACGGTATCTGGGCGGAAACGTCGTTTCCGCTGTCGCCGAGCCTGCGCGGACGACGGATCGGGATTCTCGGGCTTGGCGCGATCGGCAAGGCGGTGGCGCGGCGGCTCGCGGCGTTCGACGTGCCGATCGCCTATCACGGCCGGTCGCGACAGGCGGATATCGGCTATGACTATCACGACACGCCGGTCGCGCTGGCCGCGGCGTGCGACGTGCTGATCGCGATCGTGCCCGGCGGTCAGGGGACGCAGCATCTGGTTGACGCCGCGGTCCTCGAGGCGCTGGGCGCGCAGGGCGTGTTCATCAACGTCGCGCGCGGCAGCGTCGTCGATCAGGACGCGCTGATCGCGGCGTTGCAGCAGGGCACGATCCTGGCCGCCGGGCTCGATGTCTATGAGGACGAACCCAATGTCCCGGCCAGCCTGCGCGCGTTGCCGAACACGGTGCTGCTGCCGCATATCGGTTCGGCGTCGAAGACGACGCGCGCGGCGATGGGCGGGCTGGTGGTCGACAATCTGCGCGCGTGGTTCGAGACCGGGCAGGCGCTCACCCCGGTCGCGGAGACGCCGAACCCCGTCTGAGGCGGGTCACCGCCGCACGTCGGCGGGCGCGCCGGTGAAGTCGGCGAGATCGGTCAGCGTCGTCCGGCTGTGATCGCCCGCGGTGCCGTGCTTGAGCGCGGCGAGCGCGAGGCCGCGGCGCGCCGCCGCCTCGCACCCGTCGTCGAGGCAGGAGAGCACGCCCGCGGCGAACGCGTCGCCGGTGCCGATCCGGTCGACGATCTGCGTGACGAGGACAGTCTCGGTCTCGAACGAGTCGTCGCGGCGATCGACGCGCGCGGACAGGGCGTGCGTATCGGCATCGATCACCCGGCGCGCGGTCGAGGCGATGCAGGCGAGCGTCGGAAACCGCGCGAACGCGGCCTCGCACGCGCGACGCCGCGCGTCCGGCGTGTCACCGGCATGGTCCTCGCCGAGCAGCAGCGAGATATCGCGGTGACTGCCGAACAACAGGTCCGCACCGTCGACGTGGTCGACCAGCACGCCTTGCGGATCGGCGCACCAGCGCGCCCACATGCTCGCGCGGAAATTGCCGTCGAACGAGACCCTGGCCCCCGCCGCCCGCGCCGCCGCGATCGCATCGAGCGACAGCTGCGCAGCACCCGGACCAATTGCGGGAATGATCCCCGACAGATGCAGCCAGCCGACGCCGTCCAGCATCGCGGGCCAGTCATAGGCGCTCGACGGGGTGGCGGCGAAGCTGCTGTCGAGGCGGTCGTAGACGATCTGCGCGCCGCGCGACCCGCTCGGCGGCGAGAGGAAATACAGGCCCAGCCGACCGTCCGCGCGCACCACCCGCGAGACGTCGACGCCCGCAGCGCGGACCGAGTCGAGCGCCGCATTGCCGATCAGGCCATGCGGCAGCGTCGTGACGACCGCGGCGGGCACGTCGATGCGCGCGAGCGCGACCGCGACGTTCGCCTCCGCGCCGCCGAAATGCGCGTCGAGCCGGGCGTCCTGGAACAGATGCCCGCGATCGGGCGCGGCGAGCCGCAACAGCATCTCGCCGAAACACACTATCGTACCGGTCATGCGACGGGCTCTCCGATGGCGCCGCGCAGCGCGGCCTCTGGGCCCTGCGCCTGCCACGTTACCACCGCATCGCCCAGCGCCGCGTCGTCGAAATTGGCGGGGAATATTCCGAGTTCGCCGACGAACCGCGCGACGACCTGCCGC
>NZ_JPJC01000113.1:0-3468 GCF_000733135.1 Sphingomonas sp. FUKUSWIS1 | reverse complement strand
CGGGAACCCAGACGGGCAACCGTCACGGCCCGGCCACCACCGCCCGCCCCTCTGGATCCCCGCCTCCGCGGGGATGACGGACGGAGGATAGGGGCGCGGCAACAGTCTCCATGGCGAATGCCCCACCCGCCACGCCCGCCCCTCTGGAACCCCGCCGGGGCGCCGCCTATCTACCGGCGATCCAACCCGAAAAGGCCGTCCATGAAATATCTGCACACGATGATCCGGGTCACCGATCCGGCCAAGACGATCGCGTTCTTCGAGCTGCTCGGGCTGAAGGAGGCCCGCCGCCTCGAAAACGAGCAGGGTCGCTTCACGCTGATCTTCCTCTCCGCGCCCGGTGACGAGAGCGCCGAGGTCGAGCTGACGCACAACTGGGATCCGGAAGACTATGGCGAAGGCCGCAATTTCGGACACCTCGCCTACCGCGTCGACAATATCTACGAGACCTGCCAGCGGCTTCAGGACGCCGGGGTGACGATCAACCGGCCGCCGCGCGACGGCCACATGGCGTTCGTCCGCACCCCCGACAACATCTCGATCGAGCTGCTGCAGGACGGCCGGCTCGACCCTGCCGAGCCCTGGGCGTCGATGCCCAACACCGGCCACTGGTAAGGGCCACTGGTAAGGATCGTCGGCCCGCCCGCCGCGCGTCACGCGCGGCGGCGGGCCGGCATCGTCCCGGCCGCCATCGCCGCGGCACAGTCGGCGACGTGGACCGTCGCACCGCAACCCTCGATGATCTCGATCCGCATTGTCAGGTCGACACAGCCCTGGCGGATGTCCTCCGCCAGCATCTCGCGCATCGCCACGATCGCATGCTCGATCGCCGCCGCGCGGTGCGCCAGCTCGATCCCCTCGTGATCCTCGATCACCTCGCCGCCCAGGGCGATCTGAAATCTGTATCGCGGCATCAGCGACATCCTGTGCGTTCGACGCGACGGCCGGGGCGACCGGCGCTGCCGCGCCCAGTGTTCGCCCCTGTTTCTCGCAAGGCGTCTACGCCCCTGCGCGACGATCGGTTCCGCGCCACCCGTACAGCGCGCGGCAGCCGACATTTTCTTACAATAACCGACAATTTCCGAAATGCGCGTCTAACCTATGTTTGAGCGAGACTATAACGCCTGTGATAGTGCAGGGCGCCTCTGGGCAAGCTATGCTTAACCCGGCGACTGAGAGTTCGATATGCTCCCGCCCGAGCGGAGCCTGCATGTGGATTACCCCATCGTCGTCACCGATCATCTGATTGCCAAGCTCGCGACCCGGGTCGAGCTGAGTGCGGCGGATCGCGTGGCGATCGCGGCGCTGCCGTGCAAGCTGCGCACGATCGATCAGTCGACCTACATGCTGCGCGAGGGCCAACGCCCGCTGCGCTGCGCGTTCGTGATCGACGGCTTCGCCTATCGCCAGAAGCTCACCCCCGACGGCGAGCGCGAGATCGTCTCGATCCTGATGCCGGGCGACTTCATCGATCTGCAGAACCTGTTCCTCGAGGAATCGGATCACGACGTCCAGGCGCTGACCCGGATCACCGTCGCCGAGATCCCGATCCCCGCACTGCGCGAGATCGTCGCGGTTTCGCCGAAGATCGCCACCGCCTTGTGGATCGAGGCGCTGGTCGAGGCGTCGATCCACCGCGAATGGCTGCTCAACGTAGGTCGCCGCAACGCCAAGATGCGGCTTGCGCACCTGCTCTGCGAATTCTCCGCCCGGCTGCGCGCCTCCTCGCTCAGCGACGCGGACGGCAGCTACGAACTGCCGATGACGCAGGAACAGATGGGCGATGCGCTCGGCCTGACCCCGGTCCATGTCAACCGCGTGCTCCGCGCGCTCGAGACCGACGGCCTGATCACGCGTCGCAAGCGGCAGATCGGCGTCGTCGACTGGTGCGCGCTGCGCGACGCCGCCGAATTCAACGAACGCTATCTCCACCTGACCCAGACGCGCAGCTGAGGACGGGGCCTGAGGACGGGGCCAGAGCCGCCCCGACCCGGCCACTCTTGACTTTTCGACCGGTCGCGCGCATCTGACCGCCATCGAGGTGTCATGCAGCGTGATCGGACCTGAACAAGGTCCAGGCTCCGCCTCGGTCGTTTCTAACGGGCTTCCCTTTTCACGCGGGGTGTCAAAACACCACGCCCCTCGCGCGTCCTCCTGTGGATTCGCGAGCCCGGCACATTTGAGAGACTATTCATGTCCTTTTCCAACCTCGGCCTCGCCGAGCCCCTCGTCCGCGCGCTCGAAGCCAAGGGCTATACCGAGCCGACGCCGATCCAGGCCCAGTCGATCCCGATCCTGCTCGAGGGCGGCGACCTGCTCGGCATCGCGCAGACCGGCACCGGCAAGACCGCCGCGTTCGTGCTCCCCTCGATCCAGCGCCTGACCGAGACGCAGAAGCGCGTCCTGCCGACGCATTGCCGCATGCTCGTCCTCGCGCCGACGCGCGAACTCGCCAGCCAGATCGCCGACAGCGCACGCGCCTATGGCCAGTTCAGCAAGATGTCGGTGACCACCGTGTTCGGCGGCACCAGCATCAACAAGAACCGCCAGGACCTCAGCCGCGGCGTCGACATCCTCGTCGCCACGCCGGGCCGCCTGATCGACCTGATCGAGCAGGGCTTCTGCAACCTGTCGATGATCGAGATCCTCGTGCTCGACGAAGCCGACCAGATGATGGACCTCGGCTTCATCCACGCGCTGAAGAAGATCGTCCGCATGCTGCCGAAGAAGCGCCAGACTTTGTTCTTCTCGGCGACGATGCCGACCGCGATCCGCGATCTCGCCTCGCAGTTCCTGCTCGATCCGAAGACCGTCTCGGTCAAGCCCGCCGCGACCACCGCAGAGCGCGTCGACCAGTATGTCACCTTCTGCAACCAGTCGGAAAAGCAGGCGCTGCTGACGATCACGCTGGGCGATCCCGCGATCGACCGCGCGCTCGTCTTCACGCGCACCAAGCACGGCGCCGACCGCGTCGTGAAGCTGCTCGCGGGCAACGGCATCGCCTCGAACGCGATCCACGGCAACAAGAGCCAGGGCCAGCGCGAGCGCGCGCTGGGCGAATTCAAGCAGGGCAAGGTCAAGGTCCTGATCGCGACCGACATCGCTGCGCGCGGCATCGACGTCTCGGGCGTCAGCCACGTCATCAACTTCGAGCTGCCCAACGTCGCCGAGCAGTATGTCCACCGCATCGGCCGCACCGCGCGTGCGGGCGCCAGCGGCATCGCCGTCGCGTTCTGCGCGGATGACGAGAAGGCCTATCTGCGCGACATCGAGCGGATCACCCGCCAGAAGGTGACGGTCCGCCCGCTGCCCGACGATTTCGTCAACCTGTCGAACCAGATCAAGCAGACGCGCGTCAAGACGATGGGCGCCGATCCCGAAGTCCGGATCGACCGTCCGCGCGATCCCGCGCGTCCCCGCGCCACCCACGCGCCCCGCGCGACCGGCACCACCGGCCGCAACTATGCG
>NZ_JPJC01000112.1:30672-41841 GCF_000733135.1 Sphingomonas sp. FUKUSWIS1 | reverse complement strand
GGCGGTCGGCGCGGCGGCCGTCTCCGCCTGTTTCTCCTCCGTCGCGGGGCCTTCTGCCACCGGGCTGCGGGCGTCGGTCATGTCGTCCTCTCAAGTCGCGCACGGCGTTCGCGTCGTTGGCGTCGCACCATCAGGAAGACGAGATACCCGAACGTCCCTCCGGCGAGAATCGCGACCAAGCGGAAGACGTCGGCATAGGCAAGCACGTTTGCTTCGCGCGTCGTGGTCTGCGACAAAATCGCCGCACCTTCCGCGCTGCGCAGCGTCGGGTCGACGATCACCCGGCCGACCGCGGCGCCGCCCGCGGCGATGCGCTGCGCGACGATCGGGTCGGTCGGCGAGATCTGCTGGACCAGCGCGGCGCTGTTCGCCTTCTCGCGGACCACCTGATAGCTGCCGAGCAGCGCGGTGCCGCCGAGCCCG
The DNA here is from genome assembly GCF_000733135.1 of Sphingomonas sp. FUKUSWIS1. Lineage (NCBI taxonomy): Bacteria > Pseudomonadati > Pseudomonadota > Alphaproteobacteria > Sphingomonadales > Sphingomonadaceae > Sphingomonas > Sphingomonas sp. FUKUSWIS1. The sequence continues at coordinate 41,418 of NZ_JPJC01000112.1, read as the reverse complement.
CCGAGTGAGTTGATGATCCCGAACAGCGCGATGAAGCTGATGATGTGCCCCGCACCCTCCTTCAGCGCGCGCGTCATCCCGAACAGCAGCGCCGGGCCCAGGAAGAAGGTCGCGGAGAAACCGATGATCGCCTGGGTCACGTACATCTGCGGCGCGCGCGTCAGGCTGGTCGCATAGGAGTCGAACCACGCCGCCACCGCGACCAGCCCGATCGCAAGCATGATCGGGTGGCCGAGCCGCTCGACGTCGAGGGTCACCGCGCTCGCGATCACGCCCGCGACCGAGGCGACGAAGATGATCAGGAAGAACGGGATGAGCTGGTCGTTGTTCTGCCCCAGCACGGTCAGCAGGCCGACCGCGGCATAGGTCTGTTCGGACAGCACGATCCGCGCCATCACGATGACGACCGTGAAGCGCAATATGTCCGCGCTGCCGAGCCAGCGGGTGTTGAGCAGCGGGTTGACGCGGTGATGCTCGACGACGATCGCGGCGGCGAACATCGGGATCGCGACGATCAGCGCCCAGCCGATCCACGGCGCATTGGTCCACCACAGGATCCGCCCGAGCCCGAGCACCGCGGCGAACAGCGCGGTCGACCCCGCGAACAGCACGAAGGTGAGGAAGTCGAGCGGCTCGAACGCCTTGCTCCGCGTCGTCGGCGGCAGCCGCAGCGCCGCGACCGCGGCGAGCGACAGCAAAGCGAGGCCGAGCTCGAACAAATACAGCGTGCGCCACTGCGACATGGCGAGCAGGTCGGGCGAGAACAGCCGTGCGAGCGGCGTCGCGCATTGCGGGATGCCGATGCCGAGCACCACCGCCTTCAGCCGCCATTTCGCGGGCAGCGACTGCATCACGTAATAGAGGCACAGGCTGCTCAGCGCGGCGCCCGCCATCCCGCTGATCGCCCGCACCGCGATCGCGGTGGCGAACCCGTGCACGAACAGATGCGCGAGCGTCACCAGCACGTAGAGCGTGAGGAAGATCAGCGCGAACGGCCTGAGCCCGAACTGCGCGCGAAACTTGATCATCAGCAGGTTGATGCTGACGTTGGTCATCACATAGACCGTCGGCAGCCACGCGATCTCTGCCGGATCGAGCCCGAGCGCACCCTGCAACGTGTAGGTGTTCGCACTGATAAGCGCATTGCCAAAGCCGACCGTCAGTCCGAGCAGGATGCCGATCAGCGCATAGGCGATCTGGCGGTGCCGCGGATGCGCGGGCGAGCCCGGCGAGCCGGGGAGGACGGGCAGTTCGTGCGGCGCGAACGTCCAGTCTTCCTCGCTCAGGAAGCGTCTGATTCTCCGGGCGATCATGGTCGCTGTCTTGTGGCATGATCATGGAGGCGCGTCATCCGGGAACGCAGGTGTTTGCGAGCGACCCGCGTCAGAAAAGCACACCACCCCGGCGAAGGCCGGGGCCCAGTTGGGGGACGGCGGCAACTGCGGGCCGCCCTCCATTACTGCGACCTTTCCAACTGGGCCCCGGCCTCCGCCGGGGAGGTGCGCATATCCAACGCGCGCGCCCCCATGCTGCACCGCAGCGGAACATCCCCGCACCCGCACCGTTGCGCTGTCATGCGCATATTCAGATCGCTCCACATACCACCCGAATGGGTCTGGCTGGAAAGCGTCGCCGTGGTCTCGGCGGCGGTGCTCTTCGCGCTGGTCGCGCACTGGCTGACGATGCGGATCGCCGGCCATGCGCAGCGGCGCTCGACCGCCAAGACCGACGGGCTTGTCCTCGCGCGCGTCCGCCGGCCGCTGCGCGCAGTGTTCGTCGCGGTCAGCGTCGCGTTTGTCGCGCGGATCCTGCCGATGGACGACGATATCGAGGAATTGTGGAAGCAGCTGCTCGGCTTCCTCGTCCCCGCCTTGCTCGGCTGGCTCGCAGTCGCCGCCCTGCGCGCGTTCCAGGACGTGATCGAGATCCGCTCGGACATCACCGTCGAGGACAATCTGCGCGCGCGGCGCAAGCGCACCCGTGCGGCGATCCTCGGCCGGATCGGCACCTTCTTCATCATCTTCATCAGCGTCTGCCTGATGCTGCTCAGCGTCCCCGGCATCCGCTCGATCGGCGTCACGCTGATGGCGTCGGCGGGCATCGCCGGCCTCGTCGTCGGTGCGGCCGCCCAGCCTGCGCTCAAGAACCTGATCGCCGGCGTGCAGATGGCGTTCACCGAACCGATCCGGCTCGACGACGTGCTGATCGTCGACGGCGAATGGGGACGGGTCGAGCAGATCAACCTGACCTTCGTCGTCATCAAGATCTGGGACGAACGCCGCCTCGTGGTGCCGGTGTCGAAGTTCCTCGAACAGAGCTTCCAGAACTGGACGCGCGAGACCAGCCAGCTGATGGGCTCGGTCTTCTGGTATGTCGATCCGTCGACCGACGTGCCCCGACTGCGCGAGAAGCTGGGCGAGGTCGTGAAGGCCAATCCGCGCTGGGACGGCCGGTTCTTCAACCTCCAGGTCACCGACATGAAGGCGGACGCGGTCGAACTCCGCGCGCTGATGACCGCCAAGAACGCCTCGGTCGCGTTCGACCTGCGCTGCGACGTCCGCGAGGCGATGCTGGCGTATATCACGGCGGAAATGCCCGAGGCGATGCCCCGCGGCCGCCTGCTGATGGCGCCGGACCCGGTGCGGGGTGTCGCGTCGTAACGCTGGCGCGGCGCGGACACCCGTTTCGTCAGGATGACGGGTTTTGAGAAGAACCCGTCACCGCTCGGCATCATCCCAGCTCAAGCCGTCATCCCCGCTCAAGCCGTCATCCCCGCGTAGGCGGGGATCCATATTGGCTGGCCGTGGAGGAGACTCGCAGGGGTAGCCAGTCTGGATCCCCGCCTGCGCGGGGATGACGACGTTGGTTACGCCTCGACATGCTCCGGCGCATCTTCAAGCGCGGTGATGAACAGTTCGCACCACCACATCACGTCCTCCTTGCGGACGTTGTCGATCAGCTTCTCCCAGCGCGCCTTGCGCTCCGCCAGCGGCATCTTGAGCGCGCGGGCGATCGCGTCGGACATTTCCTCCGGGCTGTACGGGTTGACCAGCACCGCATCCGACAGCTGCGCTGCCGCGCCCGCGAACTGCGACAGGATCAGCACGCCCGGATCCTCGGGATCCTGCGCCGCGACATATTCCTTCGCGACCAGGTTCATCCCGTCGCGAAGCGGCGTCACCAGCCCGACCCGCGCCGCGCGATAGATCCCCGCGAGCACGTCGCGCGGGAAGCCCTGGTTGACGTAGCGGATCGGCGTCCAGTCGATGTCCGAGAATTCGCCGTTGATCCGCCCCGACATCGAATCGAGGTTCGCGCGGATCTCCTGATAGGTGTCGACCTTCTCGCGGGAAGGCGGCGCGATCTGGAGCATGTAGACCAGCCCGCGGTGATCGGGGTGCGACGCCAGGAACCGCTCATAGCCCGAGAAGCGCTCGGCCAGGCCCTTCGAATAATCGAGCCGGTCGACCCCGACGATCAGGCTGCGCCCGGTCGCCGACATGTACATCCGTTCCTTGGCATGGCGCGCGGTGTCGCTGCTCGCGGACCTCTCGAAATCCGCGGTCTCGATCCCGATCGGCGTGGTGATCGCCTTGATCGTGCGATCGCCGACCGTCACCCAGCCATCCTCGCCGACCACGCCGTCGAGCTGGCTGGTGACGTAATGCAGGAAGCTGTCGAGCCAGTCCTGCGTCTGGAACCCGACCACGTCGTACGCGAACATCGATTCGACCAGCGCGCGGTGGCTCGGCAGCGACAGCAGCATGGCCATCGGCGGCCAGGGGATATGGAGGAAGAAGCCGATCTTGTTCTCGACCCCCAGCTTGCGCAGCTCGCGGCCCAGCGGGACGTGATGATAATCATGCACCCAGACGAGATCGTCGGGCTCGATCAGCGGCAGCACCGTCTCGGCAAAGCGCTTGTTCACCCGCGCATAGCCGCTGCTGAAATCGCGTTCGAACTCGGTCAGGTCGATCCGGTAATGGAACAGCGGCCACAGCGTGCGGTTCGCATAGCCGTTATAATATTCGTCGAAATCCTGTTCCTCCAGGTCGATCGTCGCGGTGGTGACGCCCTTGCCCTGCTGGAAATTGATATGGCCGGTAAAGGTCTCGGTGGTCGCGCCCGACCAGCCGAACCAGACCCCGCCCTTTTCGCGCAACGCCGCGAGCAGCGCGACCGCGAGGCCGCCCTGGTTGCCCGACGGCGCGTCGACCGATTGCACGCGATTCGAAATGACGACCAGGCGACTCATCGTACGGCGCTCCAGGGTTTGCTGAGGAGGACGGCGCAGTTGATCAGCCCCACCAGCGAATAGGTTTGCGGATAATTGCCCCACAGCTCGCCGGTATTGGGGTCGATATCCTCGGACAGCAGCCCCGCGGGCGTGCGCCGCGCGACCATTTCGGCGAACAGCGCGCACGCATCGGCGGCGCGGCCGGTCGCGTGCAGCGCCTCGATCAGCCAGAAGGTGCAGACGTTGAACGCGGTATGCGGCAGGCCGAAATCATCCTCGGTCGCATAGCGCAGCATGTGGCTGCCGCGGCGGAGACCCTCTTCGACCGCCTTCAGCGTCGACTGGAAACGCGGATCGTCGGGCGCGAAGAAACGCAGGTCGAGCAGCTGGATCAGGCTCGCGTCGAGATCGTCGCCGCCGAACGTCGCGGAGATGCGCTGAGTCTCCTCGCGCCACGCCGAGGTCTCGATCGTCTTGCGGATCGTGTCCGCGCGCGCGTTCCAGAACGTCCGGCGATCCTCGAGCCCGAGCACGCCCGCCGCATTGGCGAGCCGGTCGCACGCCGCCCAGCACATCGCCGCGGAATAGGTGTGGACATGCGCCTTGGTGCGCAGCTCCCACAGCCCCGCATCGGGCTTGTCATAGGTCTCCCAGGCGCGGTCGCCGACGAGTTCGAGGCTCTTGAAATCCTCATGGCTCGACATGCGGAACAGCCGCTGGTCGAAGAACGCCTGGACGTCGGACAGGATGATCTGGCCGTACGCGTCGTGCTGGATCTGCTCGTATGCCTGGTTGCCGACGCGGACCGGACCCATGCCGCGATAGCCCGGCAGCGCGGGCGCGACGCGCTCGACCAGGGTCGCCTCGCCGCCGACGCCGTAGAGCGGCTGGACATGCCCGCCCTTCGACGCGTCGACGATGTTGCGCAGATATTCGAGATACCCCTCGAGCACGTCGAGCGCGCCGAGCCGGTTGAGCGCCTGCACCGTGTAATAGGCGTCGCGGATCCAGCAATAGCGGTAATCCCAGTTGCGCTCGGACCCCGCATGTTCGGGGATCGAGGTGGTGAGCGCGGCGACGATCGCGCCGGTCTCCTCGTGCTGGCACAATTTCAGCGTGATCGCCGCGCGGATGACGACGTCCTGCCATTCGACCGGGGTCGCCAGCCCGCGCACCCAGTGGCGCCATTCGTCCTTGGTCCGCGTCAGCATCGCCTCGGCCGCCTCGTGCAGCACGCCGGCAAAACTCTCGTCGGGCCCCAGGAACAGGTGCATCGGCCGTTCGAGCCGGAACCAGCGCTCGCCGACGATATGCCCGACCGGCGCATCGGTGGTGAGCCGCAGCGTCTGGTCGTCCATCAGGAACCGGATATGGTTCGACCCCTGCGTATGCGTGGTCGGCTGGCCCCAGTTGGTCGCGACGCGCAGGCGGATCCGGATCCGCGGGCTGCCCGCGACCGGCTTGACGATCCGCACGAAGCTGGTCGGGCGATAGGTCCGCCCCTCGCGCACGAAGCGCGGGCAGAAATCGGTGACCTCGACCGCGTTGCCCGCCTCGTCCTCGTGCCGGGTGACCAGGATCGGGGTGTTGCGGATATAGGTCTGCGTGGTCTTCGCGCTGCCCTCGAGCTCGATCGCCCACAGGCCCGTCTCGGGGGCGTCACCACCGAGCAGCGCGCAGAAGGCAGGGTCGCCGTCGACGCGGGGCACGCAGCCCCAAACGAACGTGCCGGTGCGGTCGATCAGCGCGGACACCTGGCAATTGCCGATCGGCCACAGGTTCATGTCGGGGGTCGGGCCGGACGGGGTCAGGCTGCTGGCGGACTGGGTAGCGGTCATCATGATTCCAATATGGCGGCAATCCAGCCGCGAAGGGCCGCGACATCGTCGAGGCGGTAGGTGGCGGCGGTAGGGCGTTCGGGGCCGATCAGGATGCCCGCACCGCCCAGCGCATGCGCGGCGGCGAAACCATCCTCGTCGGTGACGTCGTCGCCGAAGAAGAACGGGCGGCTGCCGACCAGCGCCGGCGCGGCGATCAGGTCGCGCAGCGCCGCGCCCTTGTCGCCGGGGGTGCGCAGCTCGACCATCATCTTGCCGCGCTGAAGCGTCAGGCCGTGCGTGCGCGCGAGATCCTCGGCGAGGCTTACCGCATCCGCCTCAAACGCCGGCGCCATCCGGTAATGCAGCCCGGCGCCGAGCGACTTGGCCTCATAGACCAGCGCGTTCGCCTCGGCATAGGCGCGCAGCGCCTCCGCGGCGGTTTCGAGCGAGGCGGGGCGTTCGGCGGCGACATGGCCGTCCTCGGGCGTGCGGCGTTCGGCGCCATGGCTGCCCGCGACCGCGAACCGCCGCGCATGCTGGCCGAGCATCGCGTCGAGCTGCGCGATCGACCGCCCGCTGATGATCGCGACGCGCGCCGGAAAGCGCAGGGCAAGCCGGTCGAGCTGGTCGAGCAGGCCGGCATCGACGACCACCGCATCGGGGGTCGGGGCCAGATCGACCAGGGTGCCGTCGAAATCGAAGAACAGGCTGGCGTCGTCGCGGACGTGCGGCGGGGGTGCGAGGACTTCAGTAGCAGGCTGGCGTTCGGCAAGCATGGTCGTCTAACCCCCGGCTGTGACGCTCCGTTCCGCTGCAGTGCAAAATTGGAACGGGTGCGGTTCGATTGCCGTCATAGCAGGGCTTGGGGTTCGGGGCGATGCTTCGGGGCCGTCACCAACCCCAACCCCCACCGTCATCCTGACGAAAGTCAGGATCCAGAGCCCCGAGCGTCACCCTGTGTTACCCTGGATCCTGACTTTCGTCAGGATGACGGCGGAGAGGGATGGCCGCACGGCCGCACGCACCCACCCACAGCTCGCCCCGGTTGCGACAGGTTGCGACACGAAACCACTGGACGAGGGAAGGGGCATTGCGTCATGCCTGCCGCCCATGTCCCGCGTCCGAGCTTTCCTCCTCATGCCCGTCCTGCTCGCCGGCTGCTCGGTCGGGCCGGATTATCGTCCGAAGGCGGCGGCCGAGCTGGGGGTGCCCGACGCCTATTCCGTCACCCCCGCGACCAGTCCCGAGGATCTGACGCGCTGGTGGCAGCGGTTCGACGACCCCGTGCTCGGCCAGCTCGTCGAGCAGGCGGCGGCGACCAATCTCGACATCGCGCAGAGCGTCGCCCGCCTCCGCCAGGCGCGCGAGAGCCTGGTCCAGAACCGCGCCTCGCTGCTCCCCACGCTCAGCGGCTCGGGCGGCTATCAGCGCAACGAGAATCTGCGCGGCGGCGGGCGGTCGTTCACGCTGCCCGACGGCACCGTCGTCGACACCGGCGGCGGCGGCACCAACAGCTTCACGCTGGGGGCCAGCGCCAGCTACCAGGTCGGCGTGTTCGGCGAGATCCGCCGCACGATCGAGGCGAGCCGCGCGGAGTACGCAGCGTCGGGCTACGACTATGCGACCGTCCTCATCTCGATCGAGAGCGAGGTCGCGCGCAACTATGTGCTCGCCCGGCTGTATCAGCAGCAACTCGCCAATGCGCGCGCCTCGCTGACGATCCAGGACGACAATCTCGAGATCGCCGGGTTCCGCGTCCAGGCGGGGCTCGTCTCCAGCCTCGACCAGGAACAGGCGCGCGCGCAGCGGGCCCAGACCGCCGCGACGATCCCGAGCCTCGACCAGCAATATGCCGCAGCGGTCGCGCGGATCGGCGTGCTGACCGGACAGGCGCCGGGCGCGCTCCGGCCGCTGCTCGCGCCGGTCAAGCCTATCCCGGTCGGGCCGAAGGCGGTCGGCGTCGGCATTCCCGGCGACACACTGCGCCAGCGTCCCGACATCCGCTCGGCGGAGCGCGCGCTGGCCGCCGCCACCGCGCGGATCGGCGTGGCCAAGGCCCAGCTCTATCCCGCGCTCGCGATCACCGGCAACATCAACACCAACGCGACCTCGATCGGCAATATCGGCGATGCGATCACCGGCGGGTTGTTCGCGGGGCTGACCCAGGCGATCTTCAACGGCGGCCGGCTGCGCAGCCAGGTGCGGACCAGCGAGGCCGCCGCCGACGGCGCGCTCGCCTTCTACAAGTCGACCGTGCTGACCGCGCTCGAGGATGTCGAGAATGCGGTCGTCGCGCTCCAGACCGCGCAGGAACGCGAGCGCCAGTTCGCCATCGCGCTCGATGCCGCGAACAATTCGGCGATCCTCAGCCGCAGCCAGTATCGCACCGGGCTGACCGACTTCACCACGCTCAACCAGCAGGAGGTCGCGCTGCTGTCCGCGCGCAACGGCGCGACCCAGGCGCGCGCCGACGCCGCGACCGCGCTGGTCGCGCTCTATGCCGCGCTTGGCGGCGGCTGGGACGCGACCGTGATCCCGCAAGCGCCCATCTCCAATCCAGAGGCACGCTGATGGCCGACGCATCGATCGACGACTTTCTGGGCGTGAGGCCGCAGGCCCCCTGGAAACGCTACATCAAATGGGTCGCGATCGCGGTCGGCGTCGTGCTGCTCTGCCTGCTGCTCGCCAAATGCTTCGGCGCGAAGGAGCAGACGCAATATTCGACCCAGGCGGCTGAGCGCGGCAACCTGACCGTGACGGTGTCCGCGACGGGCAAGCTCGCGCCGACCAACCAGGTGACGGTCGGGTCGCAGCTGTCGGGGCTGGTCACCAAGGTGGTCGCCGACGTCAACGACCGCGTCGTCGCGGGCCAGCCGCTCGCGCTGATCGATCCCGAACAGCTCGACGACCAGATCCGCCAGGGCAATGCACAGCTCGCCGCCAACCAGGCGCAGGTGAACCAGGCGCAGGCGACCGTCGCCGAATCGCGCGCACAGCTCAACCGGCTCGAGGAAGTCGCGCGGCTGTCGGGCGGGCGCGTGCCGTCCAAGACCGAGCTTCAGGCCGGCCGCGCCGACTATCAGCGCGCGCTCGCCGCGCAGAAGGTCGCCGAGGCCAATGTCGTCGCCAGCCGCGCCGCACTCGCGCAGAGCCAGACGCAGCGCGCGCGCGCGATCATTCGCTCGCCGGTAACCGGCGTCGTGCTCGCGCGCCAGATCGATCCCGGCCAGACCGTCGCGTCGTCGTTCAACACGCCGACGCTGTTCGTGATCGCCGAGGACCTGACCAAGATGAAGCTCGAGGTCGCGATCGACGAAGCGGACGTCGGCGAGGTCAAGATCGGCCAGCGCGCCAACTTCACCGTCGACGCCTTTCCCGGCAAGACCTTCCCCGCGACGATCACGCGTGTCGATCTCGGCTCGAACCTGACGGTCAGCTCGGCGACCTCGTCGAGTTCGAGCACCAGCACGACGACCACCACCGGCCAGGTCGTGTCCTATGCCGCCGACCTGACCGTGGCCAATCCGTCGCTGACGCTGCGCCCGGGGATGACCGCGACCGCGGACATCGTGACGTCGGACAAGCAGCGCGTGCTGCTCGTCCCCAACGCCGCATTGCGGTTCAAGCCGACCGCCGCGTCGGGCGATGCGGGCGGCGGCATTGCCGGCTCGCTGACCTTCCGGCCGCGGCGCGGCGGCGGGGCGGAACGGACCGCGACGCTCGGCCGCGGCGCGCAGCAGACCATCTATGTGAAGGGCGCCGACGGCACGCCGCAGCCGGTGCAGATCACCACCGGCGACACCAACGGGACGATGACCGAGGTTCTGTCGGGCAATCTCCAGCCCGGCGCGCAGGTCATTACCGGCCAGCTCGCCAGCGGCTCGGACGAGACCAAGCGCGGCGGCGGTGGTCGGCGCGGCGGTGGCGCGAGCAAGGGCGGGGGCGGTGGCCAGTAATCCGCCCCTGATCTCGCTGCGCGGCGTCACCAAGACGTACGGCGCGGGCGCGACGATGTTCCAGGCGCTGAAAGGTGTCGACCTCGACATTGCCGGCGGCGATTTCGTCGCGGTGATGGGGCCGTCGGGGTCGGGCAAGTCGACGACGATGAACATCCTCGGCTGTCTCGACGTGCCGAGCGCGGGGACGTTCCTGTTCCGCGGCCATCATGTCGAGACGCTCGACCGCGACCAGCGCGCGCTGCTCCGCCGCAAATATCTCGGCTTCGTGTTCCAGGGGTTCAACCTCCTCTCGCGCACCTCCGCGCTCGAGAATGTCGAGCTGCCGCTCCTGTACCGCGGCGACGAGAAGCGTGCGCGGCGTGCGGCGGCGATGGCGAGCCTCGACACGGTCGGACTGGCGGACTGGTGGGACCACACCCCCGCCGAGCTGTCCGGCGGCCAGCAACAGCGCGTCGCGATCGCGCGCGCGCTGGTGACGAACCCCGACGTGCTGCTCGCGGACGAACCGACCGGCAACCTCGACAGCGAACGCTCGGTCGAGATCATGCAGCTGCTGACCCGGCTCAACGCGGAACAGAACATCACCGTGCTGATGGTCACCCACGAACCCGACATGGCCGCCTTCGCGCGCACCGTCGTCCACTTCAAGGACGGCCTCGTCGAACGCATCGAAAGCCGCCACGAGCAAGGCGAAAGGGTCGAGTCGTGATGGCCCGGACACCATACACTC
>NZ_JPJC01000112.1:17207-30563 GCF_000733135.1 Sphingomonas sp. FUKUSWIS1 | reverse complement strand
CAGGCGGGAATCCAGACTGGCAACCGTCGCGACAAGCCCGCCAGCCTTCGAGCATCTGGATCCCCGCCTGCGCGGGGATGACGGGTCTCTTCTGTCAGTCTTTGAGCCAGGTTCGACGGGACCACGCTGGCGGGATGACCCGGTAATGTTCGGCACCACCCTCTCGCTCGCGCTGCGCTCGATCCGCCGCCATATCCTGCGGTCGTTCCTGACCATTCTCGGCATCGTCATCGGCGTCGGGGCGGTCGTGACGATGGTCACGCTCGGCAAGGCGACGACCGCGGCGGTGCAGCAGTCGATCTCCGCGCTCGGCACCAACATCCTCCAGATCCGGCCGGGTCAGGGCTTCGGTCGTGGCGGCGGCGGACCGCGGCCGCCCGATTTCAAGCCCGAGGACGTCACCGCGGTCGCCAACCAGATCGCCGGCGTCACCGCGGTCGCCCCCCAGGCGCAGGCGACCGCCACCGCGATCTATGAAGGCGCGAACTGGTCGACGACGATCAACGGCACCACCAGCGCCTATTTTCAGGTCCAGCCCTGGCCGCTGGCGACCGGGCGGATCTTCACGCCGGTCGAGGAGGCGTCGGGCAAGGCGGTGTGCATCATCGGCAATACCGTTCGCACCAACCTGTTCCGCGGCGGCGACGCGGTGGGCCTCCGGATGCGGATCGGCGCGATCAGCTGCGACGTGATCGGCGTGCTGTCGACGCGCGGGCAGGCGGGGTTCGGCGGCGATCAGGACGACGTGGTCATCATGCCGATCAAGGCGGTGCAGCGTCGCTTCACGGGCAATCGCGACATCCGGCTGATGCTGGTGGGCGTCGACCAGAAATTCTCGACCGCGACCGTGCAGGCGTCGATCACCGATCTGCTGCGCGAACGCCGGACGATCACCGCGGGCAAGGAGGATGACTTCAACATCTTCGACACCAAGCAGATTTCCGACACGCTGACCGGCACGACGACGTTGCTGACCGGCATCGTCGCGGCGGTCGCGGGGATCAGCCTGGTCGTCGGCGGGATCGGCATCATGAACATCATGCTGGTGTCGGTGACCGAACGCACGCGCGAGATCGGCATCCGGCTCGCGATCGGCGCGGTCGCGCGCGAGGTGCTGTTGCAGTTCCTCGTCGAGGCGATCGTGCTGTCGTGCCTGGGCGGGCTGATCGGGCTGGTGATCGCACAACTGGCGATCGCGATTATCGCGCCGCTGATCAAGGTCCAGTGGCTGTTCGTGCCCGAGATCAATCTTTTCGCGTTCGGCATCTCCGCGGTGATCGGCGTCGTCTTCGGCTATTTCCCCGCGCGCCGCGCCGCCGCGATGAACCCTATCGACGCGTTAAGGCACGAGTGATCGCCGCGCGCGGGTCGTGGACCAGCGCCTGCAGTCGCTCCAGATCCTCGGGCGTGTCGATGTCGATCAGCTCGGCCGGCGCGGTCACCACGTGCCGCCCCGCGCGCACCAGGTCGCGCGCGCCCGCATCGCCGTCGAGCGACAGCAGGAAGTCGAACCGGTCGCGCCCGAACAGGGCAGGGGGCGACGGCTTCACCCCGTCGCTCGACGCGACCACCGCATCCGCGCTGTCGGCGGCATCGAGCATCCGGTAGACATGCGCCGCGGTCACGCGCGGCATGTCGGCGAGCGCGATCAGCACCGCCTGCGCGCCGTCGTCCTTGGCGCGCTGCACGCCCAGCTTGACCGACTGCGCCATCCCCGCCGCGGGATCGTCGTTATGCACCACCGCATAGCCGTGGCTCGCGAAATCGAGCGTGCAGCCATCGGTGACGACCAGCCGGTCGCGGAACGGGATCGCCTCGAACGCGGTGACGACGTGGAGCCCGACCGGCTTGTTGAGGAACGGCACCTCGAGCTTGTTCGGGATGCCGAACCGCTGCGAGCGGCCCGCGGCGAGCAGGATGAGGACGACGTCTTCAGCGGCGATCATGGAAGGCTCCGATCATCGCGGCGGCAACCGACAGCGCAATCTCCGACGGCCCGATCGCGCCGATGTCGATCCCGACGGGCGCGTCGATCCGGTCGATATTCTCAGGGGTCACCCCCGCCGCGGCGAGCCGTTCGCGCCGCGCCGCATGGCTCTTGCGGCTGCCGAGCGCCCCGACATAGGCGGCGTCGCTCGCCAGCGCGGCGATCAGCGCGGGGTCGTCGATCTTGATGTCGTGGCTCAGCGTCACGACCGCGGTCGACGGACCGGGGCGCAGCGCGGCGATCGCCTCGTCGGGCCAGCGATCGTCGAGCGTGACGCCGGGAAAGCGCTCGTCGGTCAGGAAGCGTGCGCGCGGGTCGATCACGACCGTCGCGATCCCCAGCTCACGCGCGAGGCCCGCCAGCGCCTGCGCGATCTGCACCGCGCCGACGATCAGCAGGCGGCGCGGCGGATCATAGCGGTTGACGAACACCTCGCCCGTCTCCGCCGGCCGCGCGTCGCTGTGCCCGGTGGCGAGGTCGGTGGTGACGGTCAGCGCATCGCCCTGATCGCGCGCCTCGGCGATCCGGTCGAACAATTCGGGGTCGAACCCCTCGGCCGAGACCGGCTGGACCATCACCGCGATCTCGCCGCCGCAGGGCAGGCCGACTTCCCACGCCGCGGCATCCGCGACACCGTAGTTCCGCAGCTGGAACGGCGCGCCCGCGATCACGTCGGCGGCGGTCGCGAGGATGTCGCTCTCGACGCAGCCGCCCGACACGGAGCCTTCGAACCGGCCGTCCTCATGGACGAGCATGTGGCTCCCCTTGGGGCGCGGCGCGGAGCCCCAGGTCGAGACGACGGTGGCGATCGCCATCCTCTGGCCCTTCCAGGTCTTCGCCGCGGCAATCACGCTATCGTTTTCGGCCATGTCTTCTCTCTCTTCTCGTTCCTCCGCATCGGCGTGGGAACAGACGTTACAGCGCGGGCAAGCCCTCGAGCAGCTTGTCGAGCGTCACCGGGAAATCGCGCACCCGCACACCCGTCGCATTGTAGATCGCGTTGGCGACCGCCGCGCCCGCACCCGAAATGCCGAGCTCGCCGACCCCCTTGGCGCCCGCAGGGTTCGCCGAATCGTCGATCTCCTCGATGAAATAGGCCTCGAGCTGCGGAATGTCGGCGTTCACCGCGACGTGATATTCGCCGAAATCGGGGTTCACGAACGCGCCGGTGCGCGTGTCGACGACGCCCTCCTCGGTCAGCGCATAGGCGATGCCCCAGGCCATGCCGCCGATGATCTGGCTGGTCGCGGTCTTGCGGTTGAGCACGCGGCCGACGTCGAACACGCCGAGCATCCGCCGCACCCGCACCTCGCCGCTGACCGCGTTGACCGCGACCTCGACGAAATGCGCGCCGTGGCTCGCCTGGCTGGTGCGCTTGCTCTCCTTGCCGGGGCCGGTCTTGCCCATCGCGACGATCGGCGCACCGCGCAGCAGGTCGGCGAGCTTCACCTGCCGCCCGCCCGCGCTGACGCATCCGTCCTTGAGGCTCAGCTCCTCCGGCGCCGCGTTCATCCGCAGCGCGAGCTCGGCGAGGATGTCCTCGCACGCCAGCACCACCGCGGACACCGCGCTCCCTGCACCGAACGACCCGCCCGACCCCGCGGTCGGCGGGAAGTCGGTGTCGCCCAGCCGGACATCGACGTCGGCGACCGGCAGCCCGAGCATCTCGCCCGCGGCCTGTGCCAGGATCGTGTAGGTGCCGGTGCCGATATCGGTCATGTCGCATTCGACCGCCGCACGGCCGTCCGCCTCGAGCCGCACGCGCGCCTGCGCCTGGACGGTGAAATTGCCGCGCAGGCTGGCCGCCATGCCGATCCCGATCAGCCATTCGCCCTCGCGCACCGATGCGGGCGCGGGGACGGCGGCGGGCCAGCCGAACCGCTCGGCCCCTTGCGTGTAGCAGTCGAGCATGCGCCGCGTGGAGAAGGGCTTGCCGCTGCCCGGATCGCAGTCGGGCTCGTTGCGGCGGCGCAGCTCGATCGGGTCGATTCCGAGCTGGACCGCGAGCTCGTCCATCGCGCATTCGACGCCGAACGTGCCGACCGCCTCGCCCGGCGCGCGGACCGCGCCGCTCGCGGGCAGGTCGACGCGGACGAGGTCGGTCCTGAACCGCCGCGACTCCCCGCGATAGAGCGGGATCGTCCCGAACGGCACGGGTTCGAGGAACGGCGCGTCGTCATTCTGCGCGGCGACGCTCTCATGCCCCATGCCCTGGATCACGCCGCGTTCGTCCGCGGCGATGCGGATGCGCTGCGTCGTATGCGAGCGGTGGTGGACGACATAGGCGGTCTGGCGCCGCGGCAGCGCGATCTTGACCGGGCGTCCGACCGCCTCCGCGGCGATCGCGGCGAGGATCGCCTCGGGGCCGACCCCGGTCTTGCCGCCAAAGCCGCCACCGACATAGGGCGCGAGCACGCGGACCTTGTCGCCGTCGATCTTGAGCACCTTGGCGATCGTCTTGCGCGCGGCGCCGATCACCTGGTTGCTCGATCGCACCGTCAGCCGGTCGCCGTCCCACCAGGCGGTGGTCGCGTGTGGTTCGAGCGCGGCGGGGAAATGCACCGGCGTCGTATAGGTCGCATCGAGCGTCACGGGTGCGTCGCGCATCGCCGCGTCGAGGTCGCCCATGTCGACCGGCGGCACGAAGCCGATCGCGGGATCGGTATCGACCGGCTGTGCCTCGACGTCGAACCGGTTCTCGCCCGCTGCGGTCTCGACGCGGACCAGGGCTGCGGCGTCGCGCGCGATCGCCTGGTCCTCGGCGACGACCACCGCGACGGGCTGGCCGAGATGGAGGATGGTGTCGGTATCGAACAGCGGCAGCGCGCTCGAATTGGATTCGCCCGCGGGCATGCGCGGATCGCCGTGGAGCACCGCGATCACGCCGGGCATCGCCTCGGCCGCACGCGCGTCGATGCGCAGGATGCGGCCGCTGCCGACCGGCGTACCGACGATCGCGGCATAGGCGACCCGCTCGGGCGTGCCCTCATAGGCATAATCGGCGACGCCGGTGACCTTCGCCGGCCCCTCGACCCGATCGATCCCGCGCCCGAGAACCCCCTGCGTCGCCCGGTCGAGCCCGGCCGGTCGAAACGCGGCGTCCATTACATGGTCGGTCATAGGCTCGTCCTCGGGTGTGGAGGGTCTGAGATAGGAGGGGCGGGGATGTTTGACGAGGGTGGCGGCGTGGCCTCAACGCCACCCCGACGCAGGATGGCGCAGCGCCAGCCCGCGACCCAAGCGAGGGCTGGTGCCGCCCCCTCAACCACCACCCCGGCGAAGGCCGGGGCCCAGTTGGGAAGGCCGTCGTGACGAAGGACGATCCCCTGTCAGGAAAGTCCCCCAACTGGGCCCCGGCCTTCGCCGGGGTTGTAGTAAGGAGGGTGGCGCCCACCCCCACCTGTTTCCCCGCGAAGGCGGGGATCCAGCTTTACTAAGGGTGCGCGTTGTGGCTCCTTGACCCCCGCCTCCGCGGGGGCACAGAAGATCAGACCGCCGGCAACTGATCCAGCAGCTTGTCCAACGTAATCGGGAACTCCCGCACCCGGATCCCCGTCGCATTATACACAGCGTTCGCAACCGCCGCGCCCGCGCCCGAAATCCCCAGCTCGCCGATCCCCTTGGCGTGGATCGGGTTCGCATGGATGTCGCGCTCGTCGACGAAGTGGACGTCCATCTGCGGCACGTCCGCATTGGCCGGCACGTGATATTCGCCGAGATCGTGGTTCACCAGCTTGCCGGTGCGCGTGTCGTGGATCAGGTCCTCGGTCAGCGCGGTGCCGATGCCGAAGGTCATGCCACCCAGGCACTGCGACCGCGCGGTCTTCGCGTTGAGCACGCGCCCTGCCGCGAACGACCCGAGCATCCGCCGCACACGCGTCTCGCCGGTGATGACGTTGACCGCGACCTCGGCGAAATGCGCACCGAAGCCTGCCTGCGACGTCTCCTTCTCCTGCTTGCCCGGCTTGATATGCCCGGTCGCCTCGAGGCCCTTGCCGACCAGCTCGCCGATCGGGGTCGAGCGGTTGTCGCCGATCGCCTTGCCGTCCTTCAGCGTCAGGCCGTCCTCGTCGACGCCCATCGCCTTGGCGATCTTGCCGCGCAGCATCTCGCAGGCGAGATAGACCGCAGTCCCCGACGAGGCCGCGCCCCAGGACCCGCCCGAACCCGCCGCGGGGGGATCATTGGTGTCGCCCAGCGACATGGTGATGTTCTCGACCGGGATGCCCAGGATCTCCGACGCGATCTGCGCGAGGATCGTGTAGCTGCCCGTGCCGATATCGGTCATCGCCGACGATACGGTCGCGGTGCCGTCGGGATGGATCTCGACCTTGGCGGACGATTCCATCATCATGTTGCCGCGCACCGCCGAGGCAACGCCCATGCCGATCAGCCACTCGCCCTCGCGGCGCGTGCCGGCCTTCTGGCGCTTGTCCCAACCGAAGCGAACCGCACCCTCGTCGAGCGCGCGCGTCAGGTTGCGCGACGAATAGGGGACGTCCTTCTCCGGATCGATCCGCGGATCGTTGCGCTTGCGCAGCTCGATCGGATCCATGTCGAGCTTTTCGGCGAGCTCGTCCATCGCACCCTCGAGCGCGAGCATCCCGACCGCTTCGCCCGGCGCGCGCATCGATCCCGACAGGACGAGGTTCACGTCGACCAGCTCATGCGTGATCAGCCGGTTCTCGCCGCCGTAGAGCAGGTGCGTGCCGATGCCCGCGGGCTCGAAATAATCCTCGGTCGACTGGTTCGACGCCAGCGTCTCGTGCCCGATCGCGGTCAGCTTGCCCTCGGCGTTGGCCGCGAGCCGGACGCGCTGCTCGGTGTTCGAGCGACGCACGGTCGCCTCGAAGACCTGCGGGCGCGACATGACCGCCTTGACCGGACGACCGAGCTGCTTGGCGGCGATCGCCGCCGCGACGCTCTCGGGTGCGATGCCGAGCTTCGACCCGAACCCGCCGCCGATATAGCGCGCGACGATCCGGACCTTCTTCTCGGACAGGCCGAGCGACTTGGCGAGCTGCTGCGCGTCCGACGTCGGCATCTGATAGGCGCCGTACAGCGTCAGCGAGCCGTCCTCTTCCCACACCGCGGTCGAGGCGTGCGGCTCCATCGCCGCCGAATTCTGGCTCGGCGTGACATAGGTCGAATCGACCGTCACCGCCGCATCGGCCATCGCCGTGTCGACATCGCCCTGCTTGAAATGCGCCGGCGCGGCATCGTCGGGGGGCGTCCGCGTCTCGTCGCGGTGCGCGGCGAAGTCATACTGGCCGTCCGCCTCGTCATAGACGATCGGCAGGCGGGCCGCGGCGTCGCGCGCGACCTCGAAGCTCTCGGCGAGCACGATCGCGACGATCTGGCCGAAGAACGCGATGTCCTTGACGCCCTGCGTCGGTGCATCGGTGGCGCCGCCCTGTGCGGACACGCGGATGAACTGGTCGAAATCGGTGACGACGTCGAGCACGCCCGGGATGCTCTTCACTGCGTCGACGTCGATCGACACGACCTTGCCCGCGGAGATCTTGGTGCCGACGAGCACGCCGTACGCCATGTCGTCGAACTGATATTCCGCCGCATAGGTCGCGGTGCCGCTGACCTTCAGCGGACCGTCGATCCGGTCGAGCGGCTTGCCGATGACGCCCTGAACGCCGCTGTCCAGAAGACTGTCCGGATGCGGCTTGTCCATCGTCAGGCTGTTGGTGGTTCCAAATCCGAACATGATTATGCTCCCGTTACGGTGCGCAGCGTCGCGATAAGCGTGCGACGCGCGAGGGGGATCTTGAAGTCGTTCGAGCCATAGCCCTTGGCATCGGCGAGCAGCGCGGTCGCCGCGGCCTCGAAGGCCTCGTCCGACGGCGCCTTGCCGACCAGCGCGGCCTCGACCGCCGGATTGCGCCACGGCATCGGCCCGAGCCCGCCGAACGCGAGCGAGGCGGACGCGATCACGCCGTCCTGCACGTCGACCACGGCCGCGACCGAGACGAGCGCGAAGGCGTAGGACGCACGATCACGGACCTTGCGATAGGCCTGCTTGCCCTTGGGGGGTGCGGGCAGTTCGATATGCGTGATCAGCTCACCCGTCTCGAGCACGGTCTCGATCTCGGGCGTGGCGCCCGGCAGGCGGTAGAACTCGTGCACCGAGATGCGCCGGCGATCGCCGTCCGCCTTCAGCGTCACGATCGTCGCGTCGAGCGCGCGCATCGCCACCGCCATGTCGCTCGGATGCGTCGCGATGCACTGCTCGCTCGTGCCGAGCACCGCGAGGATGCGGTTGAAGCCGCCGATCGCCGAACAGCCGCTGCCGGGTTCGCGCTTGTTGCACGCCGCCGCCGTGTCGTAGAAATAATAGCAGCGCGTCCGCTGGAGCATGTTGCCCCCGGTCGACGCCTTGTTGCGCAGCTGGCCCGATGCGCCCGCGAGCAGGGCGCGGCTCAGCACCTCGTACTTGGCGACGACGCGGCGGTCGGCGGCGAGGTCGCTGTTCGGCACCAGCGCACCGATCGTCAGCCCGCCATCCTCGCGCTCCTCGATCTTCGCGAGATCGAGGCGGCTGATGTCGACGAGCGTGTCGGGCGTCTCGACCTGCAGCTTCATCAGGTCGAGCAGGTTGGTCCCGCCCGCGATGAACCGCGCGCCGGTCGTCCCGGCATCCCTGACCGCGGCCTCGGGGGTCGCGGGTTTTTCGTAAGTGAAGGTCTTCATGCCACCATCTCCCCGCGCGCATCGGCGTCCATCGCCGCGTCCTTTTCGTCCGCGGACCGGCCCTTGGGCGCGGTGTCGCCGACTTCGCGGATCGCATCGACGATGTTCGGATAGGCGGCGCAACGGCACAGATTGCCGCTCATCCGCTCCGAAATCTCGGCATCGTCGAACTTGGGATCGGTCAGGTCGCCCGATGCGTGGCTGGCCCAGCCCTTCTTGACCTCGTCGAGCATGCCGACCGCCGAGCAGATCTGCCCCGGCGTGCAATAGCCGCACTGGTAACCGTCATGCCGCACGAACGCATCCTGCAGCGCGTGAAGGTTGCCCGGCTGGCCGAGACCCTCGATCGTCGTGATCTCGTCATCCTGGTGCATGACCGCGAGCGTCAGGCAGGAATTGACCCGGCGGCCGTTGATCAGGACGGTGCACGCCCCGCACTGACCGTGGTCGCAGCCCTTTTTCGAGCCGGTGAGGCCGAGATGCTCGCGGCACAGGTCGAGCACCGAGGTGCGGATATCGGGCTCGGCGTCATATGATTGACCATTGATCGTGAAATGCATGGGGTCGCCCCTTCTGGATCCGGGAAATATGAGGACTGAACGCCGATGCGTCGAATGGTTTCCTATTGCGATTGGCTCTCACGAATCGCCGCGCTGGTACTTGGCGTCGCCGGCGGGCAATCTGTTGCGATGACACCGAAAAATCCTCCCTCGACACCCCCGATCGTGATCGCGCACCGCGGTGCGAGCGGGCTCCGGCCCGAACATACGCTCGCCGCCTACGACCTCGCGATCGACCAGGGCGCGGACTTCATCGAGCCCGATCTGGTACCGACGAAGGACGACGTGCTCGTCGCGCGGCACGAAAACGCGATCGCCGACACGACCGACGTCGCCGACCATCCCGAATTCGCCAGCCGCCGCACGACCAAGACGATCGACGGGCAGAGTCTCACCGGCTGGTTCGTCGAGGATTTCACGCTCGCCGAACTGAAGACGCTGCGCGCGAAGGAGCGGCTGCCGAAACTCCGCCCCGCCAACACCGCCTATGACGGCCGGTTCGAGATCCCGACGCTCGCCGAGATCATCGCGCTCGCCAAGCGGCGCTCCGCCGAGACGGGCCGCACGATCGGCATCTATCCCGAGACCAAGCATCCGACCTATTTCGCCGGCATCGGCCATCCGACCGACCTGCTGCTGGTCGCGCACCTCAAGGCGGCAGGGTGGGATTCGGCGACGGCACCGGTGTTCATCCAGTCGTTCGAGGTGAAGAACCTCCAGCGCCTCCACGCGGTGACGCGGGTGCGCCTGATCCAGCTGATCGACGGTGAGGGCGGTCCCGCGGACGGTGCGCAGCCTAGCTATGCCGCGATGATCACGCCCGCGGGCCTGAAGGCGGTGGCGGGCTATGCGTACGGCATCGGCCCGAACAAGGGCATGCTGTGGGCGGGCACGACGCCGTCGCCGCTCGTCGCCGACGCGCATGCGGCGGGGCTGCGCGTCCATCCCTGGACCTACCGCGCGGAGAACATGTTCGTCCCCGACCGCTTCCGTCGCGGCACCGACCCCGCCGCGCACGCCGACATCGACGCGGAGATCGACGCCGGGCTCGCGCAAGGTATCGACGGATTCTTCACCGATTTTCCGCTATACGGGGCGCAGGCGCGCGATCGGCTGCGCGCGGGAGTGAAGTAGATGCGTAAGGTTCTTCCCGTTCTGGCGATCCTGCCCCTGATGACCGCAGGCTGCATCAGCACCGCGACGTCGATCGTGAAGGCGCCGTTCCAGGTCGCGGGCAAGGCGGTCGACTGGACCACCACCAGCCAGGAGGAATCGGACCGCAACTACGGCCGCAAGATGCGCAAGCAGGAGGCCGAGGAGGGCAAGCAGCGCAAGGAACTCGCCAAACGCTGCAGGAAGGACCCCCGGCGCGGCGAATGCGGGCAATATCAGGGGTATCGCGCGGGGGAGTGATAGCCCCAAAAAAAACACCACCCCGGCGAAGGCCGGGGCCCAGTTGGGAAACGGAGGTAACCTAGCGCTGCCCTCAGTCAGCAACGTCCCCCAACTGGGCCCCGGCCTCCGCCGGGGTGGGTAGGCAGGAAATCGCTGGAATCTCAGCTCAAAACCACCACATCACCGTAGCCGGAAACGGCGTCCACCACCCGACCCGCACGCCTGCAAACCGCAGCGCATCCCCCGTCCACGCGTTGCACGTCGCCACCCCGCTATAATGCCCCCGCGCGTCGTAGAACGCGTCATAACCGGCATAGCCCGGATAGGACCGCCCCCCCGGCCGGATCGTCGCCGCGATATACCCCGCCAGCCGCCGATACTCGCGCTCGCTCAGCATCACCGCGCGCACATCGCCACCCGGCACCGGCGCGGCGAGATGCTCGACATGCAGCAGCACCGCGTCGCTGCCGGTCGCCGACGCCAGCACGGTCCGCAGCTTCACGTCCGCCCAGGTCGGCGTCTCGAGGAAGAACGCCTTCTCCCCCCAGCCGATCGCCAGGTGATCGGACGCGGCATAACGCGGGTCGCGCAGGTCGCCGGGCCGGGCAAACCCGCGCCAGTCCACCCCGGCCGCGACCTTCGGCACGATGATCCCGGTATGCACCCCGTTGCTCTCGACGAAGATGCGTATGCCGCGCGGGGGAGGGCGCCAGTCGCGGTTGGTCGGGATCGCCCCGCCGACCAGTCCCGCCACCGCATAGCTCGCAGCCAGTGCGAGGACGACCGCAAGGATCCTTAACGACCAATGAATCCAGCGCGTTTCCGTTGTCATTCGGTCATGCTAGACGATGGCCATGCTAGAAGAAACGCACGTGCTCAGCACGCCGCCCGAAGGGGCACCCGACTGGACGATCCCGCAGAACTGGTCGAGCTATACCGCCGAGGATCACGCGACCTGGGACACGCTGTTCGCGCGCCAGTCGAAACTGCTCCCCGGCCGCGCCTCGAACGCGTGGTTGCGCGGGCTCGATGTGCTCAAACTCTCGAAGCCCGGCATTCCCGATTTCGAGGAACTGTCCGAACGGCTGATGAAGCTCACCGGCTGGTCGGTCGTCGCGGTGCCCGGCCTCGTCCCCGACGACGTGTTCTTCGATCACATGGCCAATCGCCGCTTCGTCGCGGGCAACTTCATCCGCCGTCCCGACCAGCTCGATTATCTCCAGGAGCCCGACGTCTTCCACGACGTGTTCGGCCACGTGCCGATGCTCGCCGACCCGGTCTTCGCGGATTATCTGGCGGCTTATGGCCGCGGCGGCCAGCGCGCGCTCGGGCTCGACGCGCTCAAATATCTCGGCCGGCTCTACTGGTACACGGTCGAATTCGGCCTGATCGCCGAGCCCGAGGGGCTTCGCATCTACGGCTCGGGCATCGTCTCGAGCTTCGCCGAAACCCGCTTCGCACTCGACGACCCCAGCCCCAACCGCATCGCGCTCGACCTCGCGCGCGTGATGCGGACGGAATACCGGATCGACGATTTCCAGCAGAACTATTTCGTCATCCCGAGCTTCGACGAACTGCTCCGCCTGACGGTGGAGACCGATTTCGCACCGCTGTACGAGGAGCTGAAGGCCCAGCCCGACATCCCCGTCGCCCGGATCGAACCCGGCGACGCCGTACTGACCCAAGGCACGCAGGACTATGCGAACGCCAAATCCACACGCGCCGCATAAAGCCACCACCCCGGCGAAGGCCGGGGCCCAGTTGGGAAGGCTGTGCGATTCATGCGCGAAGGTTCACCCAACTGGGTCCCGGCCTCCGCCGGGGTGGTGCCGGGTGTGAGGCGAGGCGCAGGCCACGCCCCGATGTTCCCCCGCGAAGGCGGGGGCCCAGTCTGGACCCCCGCCTTCGCGGGGGAACAGGCGTCCTGGGGAGGCGCTCCAAGATATCCAACGCCCGGCCGTATCACCTCGTCGAACCGAACGCAGCCTCACCCACAAACCACCCCGGCGAAGGCCGGGGCCCAATCGGGATAGCGGTGCGATTCGTGCGCGAAGGTTCACCCTATTGGGCCCCGGCCTCCGCCGGGGTGGCGCGCGGGGGAACAGGGCGACCGCAGGATCAGATATCCAGCGCCCACCCGTCGCGCCCCTTGGGATCGAACGGCCCGTCCGCCACGAACCGCGTCGCCCCCGCGCGCAGCCGCAGCACGCTCCAGTCCCCGCGCCGGTCGACCGCCTCCAGCGAGCACCCGCACGCTTCATACGCCGCAACCACGCCCGCGCGCTGCGTCTCGAGCAGCCCCGCCAGCACGATCGTCGCCCCCGCATCGGCGATCGACGCGATCTCGGGCGCCATCGACACGAGCGGCCCCGCCAGGATGTTCGCGATCACCAGGTCATAGGGTGCGCGCGCGACGATCGCGTCGTCGAGCGTCCCGTCGGCCACCACCAGGTCGATCCCCGCGACGCCGTTCAGGTCCGCATTCTCCTGCGTCACCTCGATCGAGACCGGATCGATATCCGTCCCCATCACCGCCGCCTCGGGCCACAGATGCGCCGCGGCAAAGGCGAGCAGCCCGGTCCCCGTGCCGATATCGATGACGTTGGCGAAAGCCGCATCCGTCAGCCCGTCGAGCATCGCCAGGCACCCGCTGGTCGTCTCGTGATGCCCCGTCCCGAACGCGCGGCTCGCCTCGATCAGGAAGGCGCGCTT
>NZ_JPJC01000112.1:6700-17075 GCF_000733135.1 Sphingomonas sp. FUKUSWIS1 | reverse complement strand
GGCTCGAGCCCCGCCTGGCTCATCGTCACCCAGTCCGCCGCGGCCAGCCGCTCGACCGCGATTCTGGCCCCCGTCGCGCTCGGCACCAGCGCGCGCACCGCCGCGACCGTGTCGGCGCCCGGCTCATGCTCGAAATACGCATCGAGCCGCCAGGACTCGACGTCGTCCTCGATCTCCTCGGTGGTCATCAGCACCGCGTCGCCCGGGATCGCGTCGCCCAGATCGCCGCTCGCATCGATCGCCTCCGCCTCTGCGCGCGTGCAGGGGAGGGTGAGTTTCCAGCTCTCAGCGGACATGGCTGGCGCCGTTCACGTCGATCACCGCGCCGGTCATCGAGGCCGGCGCCTCGAGCGCGCAATAGCGTGCGACCGAGGCGACTTCGGCGGGGTCCGCCACCTTGCCGAGCGGAATGTCGGCGAGCAGCGCATCACCGCCGCGGCTCGACAGATACTCCTCCGCCATCCCGGTCATCGTGAAGCCGGGGCAGATCGCAAAGGCGAGGATCCCCTCGCGGGCATAGCCGCGCGCGATCGTCTTGGTCATCGCCACCATTCCCGCCTTCGACGCGGCATAATGCCAGTGCGCGGGCGAATCGCCGCGATAGGCGGCGCGGCTGGCGATGTTGACGATCCGGCCCGCAAACCCGCGCGCCTGCCAGTGCAGCACCGCGAGCCGGCACAGTTCGGCGGACGCGGTCAGGTTGATCCGCATCGTCCGCTCCCACTGAGCGGTCCAGTCCGCATCCTCAAGCGGGCTCGCCTCGAACACCCCGGCATTGTTGATCAGCACGTCGATCGTGCCGCCCGCCTGTTCCAGCGCGGCGGTCCACAGCGCGGTCGGCCCGGCGGGATCGGCAAAGTCGGCGGGGAGCCCGCTCGCGCTGCCCCCGTTGCTGCTCTTGTGCCCGATGACGGTGGCGCCTGCGTCGGTCAGCGCCTGGTGAATGGCCGCGCCGATGCCCCGGCTCGACCCTGTGAGTAGGATGGTCATGCCCGGGGCCTTAGCGCGCCCGGTAAGGGTCCGTCACCTGCCCGATTGCACAGCGGTGAGGTCGCTCACGCGACGCTGGACGAAAACCCGTCGGCGGCACCGCGCAGCACGCTCAGCTTGTCGTCGATCAGCCCGAAATCCTGGCCGAGCAGCGTGATCTCGTTGGCGACCGCCTCCGCATCGCCGCGGATCATGTCGATCGTCGCGGACATCGTGTCGGCGGCCAGCGCGGTCTCGTCGACCGCGGCGGTGATCGACGCGACGGTCCGCGCCTGCGCGTCCATCGCCTGGCGGATCCGCAGCGCGCTGTCCTGGACCTCGCCGACGGTCGTGCGGATGCCGACGCTGGTCGTCACCGAACTGTGCGTCGCGGCCTGGATCGCGGCGATCTTGGTCGCGATGTCGTCGGTCGCGCGTGCGGTCTGGCTGGCGAGGCTCTTCACCTCCTGCGCCACCACCGCAAAGCCGCGCCCGGCATCGCCCGCGCGCGCCGCCTCGATCGTCGCGTTGAGCGCGAGCAGGTTGGTCTGCCCCGCGATCGTGCGGATCAGACCCAGGATCGATTCGATCGACTGGGCATGCGCGCTCAACGTCTCGGACATCCCGACCGCGTCGGTCGCCTGTGCCGACGCGCGGTTGGCGATCTCGGCGGCCGCCTCGACCTCGATCCGCGCGCCCTCGATCGCACAGATCAGTCCCGAGGCGGTGTGCGCGGCCTCACGCATCGCCAGCGCGGACTGTTCGGCGGCGGCGGCGACCTCGCTCGTCTTGCCCAGCACGCTGCGGGTCGAGGTCGACGCGCCCATCGCCTGGACGCGGATCCGCGCGCCCAGCTCGGCGGTGTCCTCGATCGACGTCGCGATGCTCTCACGGAACGCCGCCGCCCGCGCGCTGCGGGCGATCCGCGCCGCCTCGGCATCGGACGCGCTCAGATGCGACGCCATGATGTCCGCCTCGATCAGCGCGAGCCGCTGGATCACGTCGCCCAGCATCCGCATCGACGCGGTGTCGGTCCCGACCCGCTCGGCGATCAGCCCGAGCGTGACGCTGTGCGCGAACGCCAGCGCGGCGAGCAAGGCGGGCAGCGGGATGTTCGCCTTGCGCGACTGGACCGCATGGTCGATCGCGATGTCCCGCCACGCCAGGTCATAGGGGGAGAGATATTTCAGCCGGACATAGTCCGCGCTCGCGACGATGCTGCGCTCGAGTCGCTCGGGGGTGAAGGCAGGCCGGACATGAAGCGCGCTCTCGAGCGAGAGGTAATGCCGCCAGAACGTCTCCGCGATCAGCCGGTGGTCGGCGGCATCCAGCATCGCAGTCAGCGTCGCGCAGCTCGGCCCGATCGCGCCGTCCCAGTCATAGTCGCGCACGCGTTCGTACAGCGGCCGGCCATCATTGCCCCAGTCCAGCGTGCCGTGTGGCACGCCATTGCTCATGCGGTCGATCGGCGCGGTCATGCTCCCCCCTTGTGCCCTCCGTTATGCAGCCACCTTCGCGATGAATACGCCCGCGCTGGTCTTCAGATTGCTCAGCCGGCTGTCGAGCATGTCGAAGCCCCGGCCGACGCCGTCGATCTCGGTCGCCACCATTTCGGTATCCGCCCTGATCGCCGCGATCGTCGTCGACATCGAATCGGCGGCGAGCGCGGTCTCGTCGACCGCGGCGGTGATCGCGGTGACGGTCTGCGCCTGCGCCTCCATCGCGTGACGGATCCGGTCGGCGCTGTCCTGCACCTCCGCGACGGTCGCCTTGATGCTCGCATTGGTCGCGACCGTGCCGCGCGTCGCCGACTGGATCGCGGCGATCTTGGCGGCGATGTCGTCGGTCGCGCGCGCGGTCTGGCTGGCGAGGCTCTTCACCTCCTGCGCCACCACCGCGAAGCCGCGCCCGGCATCGCCCGCGCGCGCCGCCTCGATCGTCGCGTTGAGCGCGAGCAGGTTGGTCTGGCCGGCAATGTCTCGGATCAGCCCCAGGATCGACTCGATCGACTTGGCGTGATCGCTCAGCGCCTCGGACATGCCGACCGCGTCGGTCGCCTGTGCGGATGCGCGATTGGCGATCTCGGCCGCGGCCTCGACCTCGCTGCGTGCATCCTCGATCGCGCGGATCAGCCCTGCGGCGGTCTGCGCGGCCTCGCGCATCGCCACCGCGGACTGTTCGGCGGCGGCGGCCACCTCGCTCGCCTTGCCCAGCACCGCGCGGGTCGAGGCCGAGCTGCGCACCGCCTGTTCGCGCAGGACATGCCCCTCGTCGGTCGCGGTCTCGACCATCGTCGCGATTCCGTCGCGGAATTCGACCGCCAGCGTGTCGCGCGCGCCCTGCGCCGAGAAGTTGCGATATTTGGTATAGATCGCCACGGTGATCTCACCTTCCAGCGCCGACAGCCTCATCAGCGTGTCGATATACAAGGAAAGTCGGTCATTGTCGCGCGCCACGCTCTGCATCAGCACGCCGAGCGCGGCACGGTCGCTCGCGCTGATCATCGACAGCAGCGCCATCGGCGACACGTCGGCGGCATAGGCCGCGGCGACCGACCGCTCGACCGATTCGACCCAGCCGCGCGCATTGGTGTTGAGGAAGCGGTCGCGCAGGAAATTGCAGCCGACCTCGATCATCGCGTCGGCCTCGTGCGGCGACCAGATCCGCTCGTTGCTGAAACAGCGCTGCCACTGTTCCCAATAGGCCTGGGAGATCGTGACGACATGCGGTTCGATCAGCGCCCAGAGCTCGCGGCTGGCCGCCGCGAGCGAGCCGTCAAAGTCGAACGCGCGCAGCCGTGCGGCCAGGTCGATCTGGATGGCGATCGACCCGGGGGCCGGCATGTCGAGTGAGGTCAAAGGGTAAACTCCGGATCGCGTTGCCCGGCCAGCGCTAACGGTGATTCCTTAAGGCCAGGTTAGGGATCGATGCCGCGGGGCAGGGGGCGCCCGCCGCCCCGCCCGACCAACCGTCCGGCGGCCCCTGTGCATTGCCCTGGGTTATCAAGCCGGGCGGCGATGGGTTGCATCGCAGCACATGGCGTCTAATAGACCGGCAAACCGTTCGTTACTCGCCCTTCGTACTCGAGGACACAGCCCTTGGCATCGCGCAACCCGGCACGCCCGCTTTCTCCCCATCTGCAGGTCTATAAATGGGGCCCGCACATGCTGGTCTCGATCCTGCACCGCGCGACCGGCAGCGGCATGGCGACCGTCGGCAGCCTGCTGCTCGTCTGGTGGCTCGCCGCGATCGCGTCGGGGGATCAGGCCTATGCGACCTTTGTCGACGTGTTCACGACCGATACGGGCGGGCTCAACATTCTGGGCTATGTCATCGGCATCGGCCTGACCTGGTCGCTGCTCCAGCACATGATGACGGGCATCCGCCATCTGGTGATGGACACCGGCGCCGGTTTCGAACTCAAGCGCAACCGTATGGGTGCGCGCGCGACGATCCTGGCCAGCACGCTGCTGACGGTCGCCTTCTGGCTCTACATGGGGATGAAGTAATGGGTTCGGGTACGCCAGTCGGCCGCGTCCGCGGTCTGGGCAGCGCCAAGCACGGCACGCAGCATTGGTGGCAGCAGCGGCTGACCGCCGGCGCCAACATCTTCCTGATGGCCTGGCTGATGGTCGCGGTCGCGCGGATGCCCGCCTATGACTATGCCTCGGTGCATCTGTGGCTCCAGTCGTCCTGGGCGGCGATCCCGATGGCGTTGCTGATCCTGTCGGTCTTCTACCACTTCCGTCTCGGTCTTCAGGTCGTGATCGAGGATTACATGCACGGCGAAAGCCGCGTCGTGACGATGATCCTGCTCAACCTGTTCACCTTCACGCTGGGCGGCATCGCCCTGTTCGCGATCCTGAAGGTCGCCTTCTCCGGAGCTCCTGCGTAATGTCAGCTGCCTACAAGATCATCGATCATACCTATGATGCGGTCGTCGTCGGGGCCGGCGGCTCGGGCCTGCGCGCCACGATGGGCATCGCCGAGAGCGGGCTGAAGACCGCGTGCATCACCAAGGTCTTCCCGACCCGGTCGCACACCGTCGCCGCCCAGGGCGGCATCGCCGCGTCGCTCGGCAACAACTCGCCGGATCACTGGACCTGGCACATGTTCGATACCGTCAAGGGTTCCGACTGGCTCGGCGACCAGGACGCGATCGAATATCTGTGCCGCGAGGCGCCGCAGGCGGTGTACGAGCTCGAACATGCCGGCATGCCGTTCAGCCGTAACGAGAACGGGACGATCTATCAGCGTCCGTTCGGCGGCCACATGCAGAACATGGGCGAGGGCCCCCCGGTCCAGCGCACCGCCGCTGCCGCCGATCGCACCGGCCACGCGATGCTCCATGCGCTCTACCAGCAGAGCCTGAAGTACAATACGGACTTCTTCGTCGAGTATTTCGCGCTCGACCTGATCATGGAGAACGGCGTCTGCCGCGGCGTGATCGCTTTGTGCATGGAAGACGGTTCGATCCACCGCTTCCGGAGCCACCAGACCGTGCTCGCCACCGGCGGTTACGGCCGCGTCTATTTCTCGGCGACCTCGGCGCACACCTGCACCGGTGACGGCAATGCGATGGTGCTCCGCGCCGGGCTGCCGCTCCAGGACATGGAGTTCGTCCAGTTCCACCCGACCGGCATCTACGGCGCGGGCGTTCTCATCACCGAGGGCGCGCGCGGTGAGGGCGGCTACCTGACCAACTCCGAGGGCGAGCGCTTCATGGAGCGCTATGCCCCGTCGGCGAAGGACCTCGCCTCGCGCGACGTCGTCAGCCGCTCGATGGCGCTCGAAATGCGCGAAGGCCGCGGCGTCGGCAAGAACGGCGACCACATCTTCCTGCACCTCGATCACATCGATCCGAAGGTTCTGGCAGAGCGCCTGCCCGGCATCACCGAGACCGGCAAGGTCTTCGCGGGCGTCGATCTCACGCGCCAGCCTTTGCCCGTCACGCCAACCGTGCATTACAACATGGGCGGCATCCCGACCAACTTCCACGGCGAGGTCGTCAACCTCGTCGGCGGCAACCCCGACGCGGTCGTCCCCGGCCTGTTCGCGGTCGGTGAGGCCGCCTGCGTCTCGGTTCACGGCGCCAACCGTCTCGGCTCGAACAGCCTGATCGATCTCGTGGTGTTCGGCCGTGCGACCGGCCTGCGGATCCGCGACACGCTCAAGCCCGGCACCGCGCACGCGCCGCTGCCCAAGGGGTCGGAAGATCTCGCGCTCACGCGTCTCGACACGTTCCGCAACGCGAGCGGCGGGTCGCCGACCGCGCAGATCCGTCTCGACATGCAGCAGACGATGCAGAAGCATTGCGCCGTGTTCCGCGACACCGAACTGCTCAACCAGGGCGTCGAGAAGATGGCGGGCATCTACAACCGGATGACCGACGTCGCCGTGAAGGATCGCAGCATGATCTGGAACACCGATCTGGTCGAGACGATGGAGCTCGACAATCTGATCGGCCAGGCCGTCGTCACGATGAACTCGGCCGCCAACCGCACCGAGTCGCGCGGCGCGCACATGCACGAGGATTTCCCCGAGCGTGACGATGCCAACTGGATGAAGCACACCATCACCACCTTCGACGGCTGGGGCGGCAAGGGCGGTCAGACCAAGATCGATTTCCGCCCGGTGCACGACTACACGCTCACCGACGACGTCGACTACATCAAGCCCAAGAAGCGGGTCTATTGATGATCTGGGCCATCATCGCGATCGGGTTCCTTGTGCCCGTCGCGGTGGGGCTGCTGACGCGGTTCCCGCCGATGATCGCCGGCTTTCTCTGGCCGGCGATCGTCGCGATCGGCACCGCGATCTATATCTACGGCATCGAAACGCGCGCCCCCGGCGAAGACCCGCAGAAGATCGCCATCACCTTCTTCGCGCTCTTCTCGCTCGCCGGCGGCGTCCCCGGCGGCCTGGTCGGCTGGATCCTCCAGCACAAGCGACAGGCCGATCCGGCACTCGACCGGGACGTCTGACCTCAGGGGGCGGCGGGCGCATTCGCTGCCGCTTCCAGACGATCTGCCAGCCACATCTTGATGAGCGCCTGACGCGTGACGCCACGCTTGCGGGCTTGCACGTCGAGACTCTCTACCATCCACGTGGGGAAATCGACGTTCACGCGCTTGGCCTCCAGCGCAGGCTTGCGTGGGCTGGACCAGTCGAAATACGCGCTGACATCCTCGCCCTCGTCAAACCGCCGGTCGAGTTCGTCGGCTGAGATAGCCTTGTGCAGCACGGATTTAGCCGGTGCGGGCGCGTTCATAAGCCAGTTCCTCATAATCTCTCGCGCGGCGAACCGAGATGATCCGGGTCGCCGTACCGCGATCGGTGACGATCGCCGTCCACAGGCGATCGCCGATCCGGCCGATCACCAGTTGCCGGTCTTCGCCCACATGGCGCTGGGCCGATCCGACGACGATCCGCTCGTCATCGCCCCACAGCGCCTGAGCTTCGACGAAATCAATCCCGTGCTTGACCGCGTTGGCCGCGCTCTTGTCCGGGTCGAATTCGAACATGGCCAACTCTACCGCAATTTCGGTATAGAATCTATACTCCCGGTCTTTTGCGGACGACATCGGAACCGCGCGATACCGCGGTAAGTTTGCCCGCGCATGACCGACACCTCCCCCGCTTCGAACGCGCGCAACTATCCGTTGCTCGCCGTCCCCCATGTCCAGCTGCACGGCCCCGTCGACGACGCGATGTACGACAGCTTCAAGGCGCAGGTCGCGGCCGCGCCGACCGAGGGGCCGCTCGTCGTCTCGATCACCACGCTCGGCGGCGACCCCGAAATGGCGCGCGCGATGGGCGACCATATCCGCCTGCTGCGCGAATATACCGATCGCGAGACGCTGTTCCTCGGCAAGGTCGCGGTCTATTCGGCGGGCGCCACCTTCATGTCGGCCTTTCCCGCCGACAGCCGCTTCCTCACGCGCAACAGCCGCCTGATGATCCATGAGCGCCAGATGACGAGCACGATCCAGCTCAACGGCCCGCTCAACGCGCTGTCCTATACGCTGAAGGCCAAGCTCCACGAGATCGAGGATTCGATCAACATCCAGGAAGAGGGCTTTCGGGATCTCGTCCGCGGTACCAAGGTCGATATCGAGGAGCTGAAGGCCAAGGCGCCGTCCAACTGGTATATCGAGGCGGAGGAAGCGCGCGATCTCGGGCTGATCCTCGACATCATCTGACGGTTGCGGCGGTCCGTGCCCCGCCCCACATATGACTCATGTTGCACCCGCGAAGCTAAGGATTTGCGGGCAGGGCCCCTGTCATGTATCGGCTCTGACAACCTTGTCATCACACCACGGACGGACCGCTCGCAATGGCCGAATTCTCGCTCCCGAAAAACAGCGTCGTTAAGAAGGGCGTCAAGCACGCCTCGACCAGCGGGGGCAAGCGGCTGAAATCGTTCAAGGTGTATCGCTACGATCCCGATAGCGGCGAAAATCCCCGTTACGATACGTTCGAGCTCGACCTCGACGAGACCGGCCCGATGGTGCTCGACGCGCTGATCAAGATGAAGGGCGAGCAGGACAGCTCGCTGACCTTCCGCCGTTCGTGCCGCGAGGGGATCTGCGGTTCCTGCTCGATGAACATCGACGGCAAGAACGGTCTCGCCTGCACCACCGCGATCGAGGATTGCAAGGGCGAGGTCCAGATTACCCCGCTGCCGCACATGGACGTGATCAAGGATCTCGTCCCCGACTTCACGCATTTCTACGCGCAATATTCGTCGATCAAGCCCTGGCTCCAGACCGTCACCCCGCCGCCCTCGGGCAAGGAGCGTCTCCAGTCGCCCGAGGATCGCTCGAAGCTCGACGGCCTGTACGAGTGCATCCTGTGCGCCTGCTGCTCGACCTCGTGCCCGAGCTATTGGTGGAACGCCGACAAGTTCCTCGGCCCGGCGATCCTGCTCCAGGCCTATCGCTGGCTCGCCGACAGCCGCGACGAGATGACCGGTGAGCGGCTCGACGAGCTCGAGGATCCGTTCCGCCTCTATCGCTGCCACACGATCATGAACTGCGCCAACGCCTGCCCCAAGGGCCTCAACCCCGCCAAGGCGATCGCCGAGATCAAGAAGATGGAAGCCGAACGGATCGTCTGATCTGAGGGGGTGGAGGGCGGTCCCCTCGCTCTCGCCCCGCCTCGCTCCACCCTCCGTTCGTGCTGAGCGAAGTCGAAGCACAGGCCCGGGGCAGGGCGCGGCGCTCCCCCACCCCCGTTCGTGCTGAGCGAAGTCGAAGCACAAGCCCGGGGCAGGTGGTGGCGCTCCCCCAACCCCGTTCGTGCTGAGCGAAGTCGAAGCACAGGCCCCGGGGCAGGGGGTGGCGCTCCCAAAAGTCCTTCGACTTCGCTCAGGACGAACGGAACTCATGACCGATACCCCCCATTTCCTCGACGCCGAAGACCCCGCAAACCCCGGCTGGCGCAGCTGGACCCTGTCCGACCCGACCCGGTTCAACACGCTGCTCGGCCCCATGCTCTACCGCGTCGACGGCCACCGCGTCCGCGTCCGCATCACGCCCGAGCGTCGCCATTCGAACCTGCAGGATAATGTGCACGGCGGCGCGCTGCTTGGCTTCATCGACGTCGCGCTGTTCGCCGCCGCGCGTGGCTTCGGGCTGATCACCGCCGGCACGGCCGTGACGCTCGACCTCAACACCCAGTTCATCGGTGGCGGCCGGATCGGCGCCCCGATCGAGGCGCAGGTCGAGGTGCTCAAGGAAACCGGCCGCCTCTTGTTCCTGCGGGGCCTCGTGGTGCAAGGCGACGACGAGGCAAAGATCGCGGCCTTCTCCGCGACGATCCGCAAGCCGTCGCCTAAGCCGCCGAAGGGCTGACCCCGACCGCTATCACCACCCCGGCGAAGGCCGGGGCCCAGTTGGGACACGATCATTGTTCAAGCGTAGCGATCCATCACGGCAACCTTTCCCCCTGGGCCCCGGCCTCCGCCGGGGTGGTAAAGACCAATGACCGTCCTCGCCGCCTACGAAGCGCTTGTCGCCTCGGGTGAACTCCGCCCCGACCCCGAACAGGCCGCCGCCGCCGCGCGCCTGAACACGCTCGCCACCGAACTCGCCGCACCCGTCGCGACCGGCTTCTTCGCGCGCTTTGCGAAAAAACCGGCGCCGCGCGGCGTCTATCTCTGGGGCGGGGTCGGCCGCGGCAAGTCGATGCTGATGGACCTGTTCTTCGCCGAGGTCGCGGTCGAGAAGAAGCGGCGCGTCCATTTCGGCGAGTTCATGCTCGAGGTCCATGCGCGCATCGCCGCCGAGCGTCGCAAGGAGGTCGGCGACCCGATCGTCCCCGTCGCCACCGCGATCGCCGAGGAGACCCGGCTGCTCGCGTTCGACGAGATGATGGTCACCAACAGCCCCGACGCGATGATCCT
>NZ_JPJC01000112.1:0-6516 GCF_000733135.1 Sphingomonas sp. FUKUSWIS1 | reverse complement strand
CCTTCATCGCGACGATCGAACAGCGGCTCGACGTCCTCCCGCTCAACGGCCCCGTCGATTACCGCCGCGACCGGCTCGGCAGCCAGGACACCTGGCTCGTCCCCAACGGCCCCGAGGCCACCGCGCAGCTCTCCGCCGCGTTCTTTCGCCTCACCGACTTCTCGCCCGACGACAGCGAGCATGTCCCGTCCGAGGAGCTGATCGTCCAGGGCCGGGCCCTGCGCGTGCCCAAGTCGCTGAAAGGCGTCGCGGTGTTCAGCTTCAGGAAGCTGTGCGGCGAGGCGCGGGGGGTGGCCGACTATCTCGCCATCGCCCGCAAATTTCACGCGATCATCCTCGTCGGCATCCCCAAGCTCGGGCCCGAAAACCGCAACGAGGCCGCGCGCTTCGTCGGGCTGATCGACGCGCTCTACGAGCACAAGGTCAAGCTGCTCGCCGCCGCCGACGCGCAGCCGGGCGATCTCTACACGAGCGGCGACGGCCGGTTCGAATTCGACCGCACGATCAGCCGTCTGGAAGAGATGCGCTCCGAGGAGTATCTGGCGGAAGGGCATATCTGACGCACCCCAAACATCACCCCGGCGAAGGCCGGGGCCCAGTTGGAAAGGCCGTCGTAACGAAGACCTGCGCATAGTTTGCACCGTCCCCCAACTGGGCCCCGGCCTTCGCCGGGGTGGTTCAGCGCACGTCGGCAAGCTTATTGCTCCTGCGAACGACTTGCAATAACGCGACCACTTTTCCGCTTTAACGGTTGCCGTAGCGCCATAATGCGCGTAACCGGCGTCACCAATCACCCCGCACATCAGACGGAGACGGATTGGAATGGCTCGCAAGAAGATCGCGCTGATCGGCGCCGGTAACATCGGCGGCACGCTCGCGCACCTCGCAGCACTCAAGGGTCTGGGCGACATCGTCCTGTTCGACGTGGCCGAGGGCATCCCCCAGGGCAAGGCGCTCGACCTGTCGCAGTGCGGCCCGGTCGAAGGCTTCGACTCGACGATCACCGGCTCGAACGACTATGCCGACATCGCCGGTGCGGACGTCATCATCGTCACCGCCGGTGTCGCACGCAAGCCCGGCATGAGCCGCGACGACCTGCTCGGCATCAACCTGAAGGTCATGAAGGCCGTGGGCGAGGGCATCAAGGCCAACGCACCGAACGCGTTCGTCATCTGCATCACCAACCCGCTCGACGCGATGGTCTGGGCGCTGCGCGAATTCTCGGGTCTGCCGCACCACATGGTCGTCGGCATGGCCGGCGTGCTCGACTCGTCGCGCTTCAGCCACTTCCTCGCCGACGAGTTCAAGGTCTCGGTCAAGGACGTCACCAGCTTCGTGCTCGGCGGCCACGGCGACACGATGGTCCCGGTCATCAGCTACTCGACCGTCTCGGGCATCCCCGTCCCCGATCTCATCGCGATGGGCATGTCGAGCCAGGAAAAGATCGACGCGATCGTCAAGCGCACGCGCGGCGGCGGCGGCGAGATCGTCGCGCTGCTCAAGACCGGCTCGGCCTATTACGCGCCCGCCACCAGCGGCATCGCGATGGCGGAGGCCTATCTCTACGACCAGAAGCGCGTCCTGCCGGCTGCGGCCTACGTCTCGGGTGAATACGGCCTCGACGACCTGTATGTCGGCGTGCCCGTGGTGATCGGCGCCGGCGGCGTCGAAAAGATCGTCGAGATCAAGCTCGACGACGAAGCCAAGGGCAACCTCCAGGTCTCGGTCGACGCGGTCAAGGAACTGATCGTGGCGTGCAAGGGTATCGACGGTAGCCTGAACTGATTTGAGGACATGAGCCGATCTGCTGTTCCCCGGCGAAGGCCGGGGTCCAGTTGGGAGAAGTCCCGTGATGGATACCGCCTTCTGCGTCTACATCATGGCCAGCAGGCGTAACGGCACGATCTATCTCGGCGTCACCAGCAATCTTCCCAAGCGTGCTTGGGAGCATCGCAACGGGGTCGTCGCAGGATTTACGAAGAAATACGGTTGTCATCTACTCGTCTGGTACGAAGTCTATGATGATCTGGACGCCGCCCGGCAGCGTGAGCTGCAGATGAAGGAATGGAAACGGGCCTGGAAGGTGAAAGCGATCGAAGGGATGAACCCGAACTGGGATGATCTGTTTGATACGCTGACGCCAGACTGACCTGCCTTCCCAACTGGGCCCCGGCCTCCGCCGGGGAACGAGAGAGAGAAAACTAGATGAGCATCCTCGTCGACAAGAACACCAAGGTCATCACGCAGGGCATGACCGGCGAAACCGGCAGCTTCCACACCAAGATGGCGCTGGAATACGGCACGCAGATGGTCGGTGGCGTCACCCCCGGCAAGGGCGGTACGACTCACCTCGACCTCCCCGTCTACAACACCGTCGCCGAGGCGAAGTCGGTCACCGGCGCGACCGCGTCGGTCATCTACGTGCCGCCTCCCTTCGCCGCCGACTCGATCCTCGAGGCGATCGACGCACAGATCGAGCTGATCGTCGCGATCACCGAGGGCATTCCCGTGCTCGACATGGTCAAGGTCAAGCGCGCGCTCGCGGGCTCCAAGTCGCGCCTCATCGGCCCGAACTGCCCCGGCGTGCTGACCCCCGGCGAGTGCAAGATCGGCATCATGCCCGGTTCGATCTTCAAGAAGGGCTCGGTCGGCGTTGTCAGCCGTTCAGGCACGCTCACCTATGAGGCGGTCTTCCAGACCTCGAACGCAGGCCTTGGTCAGACGACCGCGGTCGGCATCGGTGGCGATCCGGTCAACGGCACGAACTTCATCGACGTGCTCGAGCTGTTCCTCGCGGACGACGAGACCAAGTCGATCATCATGATCGGCGAAATCGGCGGCGACGCCGAGGAGCAGGCCGCACAGTTCCTGATCGACGAGGCCAAGCGTGGCCGCAAGAAGCCGATGGCCGGCTTCATTGCGGGCCGCACCGCACCTCCGGGTCGTCGCATGGGCCATGCCGGTGCGATCGTCTCGGGCGGCAAGGGCGATGCCGAGAGCAAGATCGCGGCGATGGAAGCTGCCGGGATCAAGGTCTCGGAAAGCCCCAGCCTGCTCGGCGAGACGCTGCTGAGCGTGCTGAAGGGTTAAGTCAAAGAAGGCTGTTCCCCCGCGAAGGCGGGGGCCCAGTCTGGGCTCCCGCCTTCGCGGGAGAACACGGAAGGCGAGTGACATGGGCTACGAAGGCCAGGATTTCAGCGATATCGCAGCCGGCGTCAGCCCGGCGTTCGTAGAGACGCTCTACGCCAAGTTCACCGCCGATCCGGCCTCGGTCGAATCCGGCTGGCGGACGTTCTTCGAGGGGCTCGAAGGCTCCGCGCAGGGCCCGAGCTGGGAAAGCGCGCGCTGGCCGCTGACCACCACGGACGATCTGACCGCGGCGCTCGACCCGACCCAGATGGAGCCCGCGCCCAAGCCCGCAAAGGGTGGCGGCAAGCCTGCTCCCGCCGCCGCCGCGCCCGCGCCCGTCTCGAAGGACGAGATCGCCAAGGCCGCGGCCGACGCGATCCGCGCGCAGCTGCTGATCCGCACCTACCGCGTCCGCGGTCACCTCGCCGCCAATCTCGATCCGCTCGGCCTGTCGAAGCGCGAGATGCCCGAGGATCTGAAGACCGAATATCACGGCTTCTCCGACGCCGACATCGACCGCAAGGTCTATCTCGGCGGCACGATGGGCTTCGAATGGGCGACCATCCGCGAGCTCGTCGACACGCTGCGCAAGAATTATTGCGGCAATGTCGGCCTCGAATACATGCACATCGCCGATGTCGAGGAGCGTCGCTTCCTCCAGGAGCGCATGGAAGGCCAGGATAAGGCGATCGAGTTCTCCGTCGACGGCAAGAAGGCGATCCTCAACAAGGTCATCGAAGCCGAGCAGTGGGAGAAGTTCCTCGGCAAGAAGTATGTCGGCACGAAGCGCTTCGGGCTCGACGGCGGCGAATCGATGATCCCCGCGCTCGAATCGGTCATCAAGTATGGCGGCCAGATGGGCGTGCGCGAGATCGTCATCGGCATGGCGCATCGCGGTCGTCTGAACGTGCTCGCCAACGTGATGGCAAAGCCGCTCCGCGTCATCTTCCACGAATTCGCCGGCGGATCGGCCAACCCCGATGACATCGGCGGCTCGGGCGACGTGAAGTATCACCTCGGCACCAGCACCGACCGCGAGTTCGACGGCCACAAGGTTCA
The DNA here is from genome assembly GCF_000733135.1 of Sphingomonas sp. FUKUSWIS1. Lineage (NCBI taxonomy): Bacteria > Pseudomonadati > Pseudomonadota > Alphaproteobacteria > Sphingomonadales > Sphingomonadaceae > Sphingomonas > Sphingomonas sp. FUKUSWIS1. The sequence continues at coordinate 2,328 of NZ_JPJC01000112.1, read as the reverse complement.
TATGAGCCTCGTCGCCAACCCGTCGCATCTCGAGGCTGCCGATCCGGTCGTGCTCGGCAAGACGCGCGCGATCCAGACGCTCAACAACGATCTGAAGGACCATGTCGCCTCGCTCCCCGTGCTGATCCACGGCGACGCGGCGTTCGCGGGGCAGGGGATCGTCTGGGAGTGCCTCGGCTTCTCAGGGATCCGCGGCTACAACACCGGCGGCTGCGTCCACTTCATCATCAACAATCAGGTTGGCTTCACGACCAGCCCGCAGTTCGCGCGCTCGTCGCCCTACCCGTCGGACGTCGCCAAGGGCGTCCAGGCGCCGGTCTTCCACGTCAATGGCGACGATCCCGAAGCGGTGACCTTCGCCACCAAGATGGCGATGGAATTCCGTCAGAAGTTCCACCGCGACATCGTCATCGACATGTGGTGCTATCGCCGCTTCGGTCATAACGAGGGCGACGAGCCCTCCTTCACCCAGCCGCTGATGTACGACATCATCCGCAAGCATCCCGGCGTCAGCTCGGTCTATGGCAACCGCCTGATCAAGGAAGGCGTGATCGACCAGCCCTGGATCGACGAGAATGTGAAGCAGCTCACATTGCGGCTCGAGGGCGAGTTCGAGGCGGGTGCGTCGTACAAGCCGAACAAGGCCGACTGGTTCGGCGGTCGCTGGACCGGCCTCAGCGCGCCGACCGACGGTGCGTCCGCGCGCCGCAACGTCGAGACCGGCCTCAGCCAGAAGCTGTTCGACTCGCTCGGCCGCACGCTGACGACCGTTCCCGAGAGCGTGAAGATCCACAAGACGCTCGCGCGCGTGCTCGACGCCAAGCGCGAGATGTTCAAGTCGGGCAAGGGCTTTGACTGGGCGACCGGCGAGGCGCTCGCGTTCGGCGGCCTGCTCTCCGAAGGATACGGCGTCCGTCTGTCCGGCCAGGATTCGGGCCGCGGCACCTTCTCGCAGCGTCACGCGGTGTGGGTCGACCAGACCGACGAGCACAAGTACGTGCCGCTGCAGGAGATCGAGCACGGCAATTTCGAGGTGCTCGACAGCCCGCTGTCCGAGTACGGCGTGCTCGGCTTCGAATATGGCTATGCGCTCGCCGACCCGAAGACACTCGTCCTCTGGGAAGCGCAGTTCGGCGATTTCGTCAACGGCGCGCAGATCATGATCGATCAGTTCATCACGTCCGGCGAGTCGAAGTGGCTTCGCGCCAACGGCCTCGTGATGCTGCTCCCGCACGGCTATGAAGGGCAGGGGCCAGAACACAGCTCGGCCCGTCCCGAACGCTTCCTCCAGTCCTGCGCGGACGACAATATCCAGGTCGCGAACTGCACCAGCCCGGCGAATTATTTCCACCTGCTCCGCCGGCAGATGCACCGCAACTTCCGCAAGCCGCTGATCGTGATGACCCCCAAGTCGTTGCTCCGTCACAAGCTCGCGGTGTCGAACGCCGAGGACTTCCAGGGTGACAGCCACTTCCGTCGCCTCCTGTCCGACACCAACGGTGCGGCCGACGTCGATACCAAGCGTCTCGTCCTGTGCACCGGCAAGGTCGCCTATGACCTGATCGAGGCGCGCGATGCGGCGGGCGACACCGACACGCAGATCGTCCGCGTCGAACAGCTCTATCCCTTCCCCGGCAACCCGATCGCCGAGCGCGTCGCGAAGATGCCGAACCTGGAAGAGATCGTCTGGGCGCAGGAAGAGCCGAAGAACAACGGCTATTGGTTCTTTGTCGAGCCGCTGATCGAGGAGGCGCTGGCCAGCGTGAATTCGCCGGTCAAGCGTGCGCGCTACGCCGGGCGCAGCGCCTCGGCCTCGCCCGCGACCGGCCTGATGAAGCGTCACCAGGCCGAGCAGGGCGCGCTCGTCGCCGACGCGCTCGGCCACAGCGTCCGCGACGAAATCCGCCGCACCCGCGCGAACTAAACTGTCTTCTACCACCCCGGCGAAGGCCGGGGCCCAGTTGGGATGGTAGATATAATTGAGCGAAACGCCGGCCAATCAGCGTTTCGTAACTGGACCCCGGCCTACGCCGGGGTGGAGGAACCGAGAAAATGGCAACCGAAGTCACCGTCCCCGTCCTGGGTGAATCGATCACCGAAGCCACCCTCGGCGAGTGGCTGAAGCAGCCCGGCGATCCCGTCGCCGTCGACGAGCCCATCGCCAGCCTCGAGACCGACAAGGTCTCGGTCGAGGTGCCCTCGCCGGTCGCCGGCGTCATGGGCCAGCACGCGGTCGCAGTCGGCGACACGGTCCAGGTCGGCGCGATGCTCGCCACGATCGACTCGGGCGACGGCGCCGCCGCTGCGCCTGCCAAGGCCCCCGAGCCC
>NZ_JPJC01000111.1:0-1625 GCF_000733135.1 Sphingomonas sp. FUKUSWIS1 | reverse complement strand
TAATAACCACCCCGGCGAAGGCCGGGGTCCAGTTGGGGGACGGTGCTAACGGCGCGCAGCACCCGGTTACTACAACCTCCCCAATTGGACCCCGGCCTTCGCCGGGGTGGTGTTGGAGTCGGGCGAGGTCGACCCGCTAGATCACCGCGACGCCGGCCCGCTGCAGGGCCAACTCGGCTCGCCCGCCGCGTTCCTGTCCTCGACCACATCGCACATCTGGTGCTCGGCACGATGACCGGAGGCGTTCGACGGCTGTTGCGGTAACGCTCGCGCTGATCCGTTCCCCCGCGGAGGCGGGGGCCCAGGACTCAAGCAGCGCTGCCGATCATGGCCCCTTGACCCCCGCCCCCGCGGGGGAACGGGTAGAGGGGCACCCAACAATCACCACCACCCCGGCGAAGGCCGGGGCCCAGTTGGGGGACGGTGCTAACGGCGCGCAGCACCCGGTTACTGCAACCTCTCCAACGGGACCCCGGCCTGCGCCGGGGTGGTAGTGGATATGGGCGAGGCCAACCCGCTAGATCACCGCGCCCCAGGCCCACTCCTAGGCCCACTCGGCTTCCCCCCCGGGCGCCCCCGGCCACCAGGCTTTGCACCCTCGACCCGCGGCCCACTCCGCGGCGCGCCGAACTTCGACCCCGCGCCCGTCCGCGAACCACCCGTCTTCGGCCCCGCAGGCTTGCCCCCCGCGGTCTTCTCCTCGACCACACCGCGCCCGCGACGTTCGCCGCGGCGTTCTTTGCGGACCGACTTCGCATGCGCCCTGGCGCGCGACTTGATCTCCTCGCGCGACGGCGCGGTCTTCTCGTCGAGCACCAGTGCATCGCCGAGCGACTCCTCGAAGCCCAGCTGCTTCAGGCTTTCCGCGAAATGCGTCGGCAGGTCGGCGGTCACGTCGATCGAGCCGCCATCGGGATGGTCCACCTTGATGCGGCGCGCATGCAGATGCATCTTGCGCGAGATGCCGCCGGTCAGGAACGCCGCCGCGCCGCCATATTTGCCGTCGCCGACGATCGGATGGCCGATCGCCGCCATGTGGACGCGCAGCTGGTGGGTGCGGCCGGTAAAGGGCTGCAGCTCGACCCAGGCGGCGCGGTTGCCCGCGCGCTCGATCACGCGGTACCGGGTCCGCGCGGGCGCGCCCTCGGCTTCGTCGACATGCATCTTCTCGCCGCCGGTGCCGGGCTGCTTGCCGATCGGCAGCTCGATCATGCCGTCCTCGATCGACGGCACGTCGACCACCAGCGCCCAATAGACTTTCCGAGCAGTCCGCCCCGAAAACGCCTTGGCGAAGAACGCCGCCGCGCGGCTCGTCCGCGCCACCAGCAGTGCGCCCGACGTATCCTTGTCGAGCCGGTGGACCAGCTTCGGCCGGCCCTCATTGTCATATTGGAGCGCATCGAGCAGCCCGTCGACATGCTGCGTCGTCTTGGTGCCGCCCTGCGTCGCCAGGCCCGGCGGCTTGTTCAGCACGAAGGCTTGGAAATCCTTGTGGATGACCATCGCCTGCGCGGCTTCGGTCTCCTCGTCCGACAGGATCACGCGCTCGCGCACGCGCCGCGGCGCGTCGACGTCGGCGGTGGCCTTGTCGGCTTCGGGCGGCGGCACGCGCAGCATCTGGCCCG
>NZ_JPJC01000110.1:0-3145 GCF_000733135.1 Sphingomonas sp. FUKUSWIS1 | reverse complement strand
CGTCGCCGCCGGTGCGGTGGCGCGGCTCGTCGTGCCCCAAGTCCGCGTCCGCGCCTGGGTCGAGGCGATTGGCGGCGACGCGATCGACCCTGCCAACTTCGACGACGCACAGATCGACCAAAACCCGTTCTTCTGCCCCGACGCCACGGCTGCGCTGCGCTGGGAGGCGCTGGTCGACGCCGCGCGCAAGGCGGGATCGTCGCTCGGTGCGGTGATCGCGTGCGAGGCGACCGGCGTCCCCGCAGGCTGGGGCGCGCCGCTCTATGCCAAGCTCGACGCCGAACTCGCCTCGGCCTGCATGAGCATCAACGCGGTCAAGGGGATCGAGATCGGCGACGGGTTCGCTGCTGCCGCGCTCTCGGGCGAGGCCAATGCCGACCCCATGCGACCGGGCGCAGAAGGCCCCGAATTCCTGGCCAACCATGCCGGCGGGATTGCCGGCGGGATCGCCACCGGCCAGCCGATCCGCCTGCGCGTCGCGTTCAAGCCGACCAGCTCGATCCTCACCCCCGTCGAGACGATCAGTCCGTCCGGCGAGGCCGCGACGATCGCCACCAAGGGCCGCCACGACCCCTGCGTCGGCATCCGCGGAGTCCCCGTGGTCGAGGCGATGGTCGCACTTGTCCTTGCCGATCAGGCGCTGCTCCACCGCGGCCAATGCGGCTGACGGGGGAACATAAGTCGAACCGGAACGCTGTGTCTCCAACACGATAGGAGAGAAACATGCGTATTCTGACCTCGATCGCAGCGGCAGCCCTGATCCTTCCGGCCGCCGCCATGGCCCAGACCACCGGCGGTACCGCAGGTGGCACCATGGGCGGTACGATGGGCGGCGGCACGACTGGTGGCACCATGGGCGGTACCATGGGTGGCGGCACCACCGGCGGCGCGATGGGCGGCATGTCCACGGGTTCGACGGCGCAGTCGGGCACCACGGCCACCGATTCCGCGACCCAGACCCGCACGCAGCGCGGTACCCGCGCCCGTAGCCGCACGCGCGGCACGACGGGTACGACGACCGGTACGACCACGGGTCCCGATACGGTGACGGGCACCGGCACCACGACCGGCACGACCTCCGGTTCGATGTCGACCGGCAGCACCGGCCCGGGCACCATGGGTGGAACGATGGGCGGCACGGCCGCAGGTGGCACGATGGGCGGCACCATGGGCGGGACTGCAACGACCGGCGGTACCGTGGGCGGCACGCCGCCACGCTGAGCCACACAGGCTGATCCAAAAAAAAGGCCGGGCAATCGCCCGGCCTTTTTCATGTCAGCGCCTGTTGCCTCAGTCCGAGAACGGATCCCTTACCAGGATCGTGTCCGCCCGCTCCGGGCTGGTCGAGACCAGCGCCACCGGGCAACGGATCAGCTCCTCGATACGCCGGATATACTTGATCGCCTGTGCCGGCAGGTCGGCCCAGCTACGCGCACCGGCAGTGGTTTCCTGCCAGCCTTCCATCGTCTCGTAGATCGGCTCGACGAGCGCCTGGTCGGCGGCATGCGCCGGAAAGTAATCAAGCGTCTCGCCGCGCAGACGATAGCCGGTGCAGATCGACACCGTCTCGAACCCGTCGAGCACGTCGATCTTGGTCAGTGCGATCCCGGTGATGCCGCCGACCGCCGCCGACTGGCGCACCAGCACCGCGTCGAACCAGCCGCAGCGGCGCTTGCGTCCGGTGACGGTGCCGAACTCATGCCCGCGCACACCGAGCCGCTCGCCGGTCTCGTTCTCGAGCTCGGTCGGGAACGGCCCCGACCCGACGCGCGTCGTGTACGCCTTGGCGATCCCGAGCACGAACCCGACCGCGCTTGGCCCCAGGCCCGAACCGCCCGCCGCAGCGCCCGCAATCGTGTTCGACGAGGTGACGAACGGATAGGTGCCGTGATCGACGTCGAGCAGCACGCCCTGCGCGCCCTCGAACAGGATCCGCTTGCCGGCCGAGCGCGCCGCGTTCAGGTCGCGCCACACGGGCTTGGCGAACGGCAGCACGAAGCCGGCAATCTCGCGCAGCTCGGCGATCAGCGCCGCACGGTCGATCGGCGGCTCGCCGAACCCGGCGCGCAGCGCGTCGTGATGCGCGGTCAGACGGTCGAGCTGCGGCCCCAGATCGTCGAGATGCGCCAGATCGCACACCCGGATCGCACGGCGACCGACCTTGTCCTCATAGGCCGGGCCGATGCCGCGCCGCGTCGTGCCGATCTTGCCCGCGCCGCTCGCATCCTCGCGCAGACCGTCGAGATCGCGGTGGAACGGCAGGATCAGCGCGCAGGTATCGGCGATGCGCAGCGTCTCGGGCGTCGCGACGACACCCTGCGCGCCCAGCCGCGCAATCTCGTCCTTGAGCGCCCAGGGATCGAGCACGACGCCGTTGCCGATGAACGACGGCGTGCCGCGGACGATGCCCGAGGGCAGCAGCGACAGCTTGTACACATTCTCGCCGACGACGAGCGTGTGGCCGGCATTGTGGCCGCCCTGGAACCGCACGACCATGTCGGCACGCTCGGCGAGCCAGTCGACGATCTTGCCCTTGCCTTCGTCGCCCCATTGCGCGCCGATGACTGCTACGTTGGCCAAACTCTATCTCCTGAGAATTACCCGCAGCGCCTACAGCGCGCGGGGCGCATCCGCCACCCAAAGATGCGTGCAGACCTGCGCTTCGGGGGTATCGCCCGCGTCGAGCGCGGCGACCGTGACCCAGCCCTGCGCCCGCATCGCCGCACCGTCGGCCGCCGGCGTACCCAGCGGCAGGAACAGCCGACGGCGATCAACGCTGACGACCCGGTCGACCAGCGGGTCGGCAAACAGCGAGAAGCCCGTCGCGGCTTCCTCGGCACCGCTTTCATGCACCACGGTATAGGTGCCGCCACGCCCGACCTCGCGCGCGCTGCCATCCGCGAACAGCGAGAAGCCGAGCCAGGTCTGATATTCGAACCCGTGCCGCTCGGTCGGGTCGAGCGTCAGCGCGACGCGGCCGTCGAGCGCCGCGGCGATCCGCGTGAGCGCGTCGAGCCGCGACGCGAGCGCGCCCGTCGTATCGAACATCCGCAGCCGCTCCATCGCCGGCGCGAACGGCCCCGCCGCCTCGATCAGCGGCAGATAGGCGGGCGCAAGCGCGGCGACCGCGCCGGCATCCTTGGCA
>NZ_JPJC01000109.1:0-3471 GCF_000733135.1 Sphingomonas sp. FUKUSWIS1 | reverse complement strand
GATGCCCGCGACCGACGAGATCCGCAACGTGCCGAGCAGGCCGAGCCACACCGCCGCATAGACCAGCCCGAGCGGCCAGTGGAGCGCGACGACGATTCCCATCAGCGTCGCGACGCCCTTGCCGCCGCGGAACCGCAGCCAGACCGGGTAGCAATGGCCGATAAAGGCGCCGGCCGCCGCGAGCAGCGCGTTGCCGGGGAACAGATGCGCCACCAGCAGCACCGCGACCAGACCCTTGGCCATGTCGAGCAGCAGCGTCGCCGCGGCGAGGCCCTTGCGCCCGGTCCGCAGCACGTTGGTCGCGCCGATATTGCCCGATCCGATCGTCCGCAGATCGCCCGCGCCGCCCAGCCGCGTGAGGATGACGCCGAACGGGATCGACCCCAGCAGGTAGCCGAGCGCCAGCGACAGCGTCGGCGCGACCCAGAATATGTCCGTCTGCAAGAAAGCTCCCCCGTTCCGCCCCGCTATAAACGACCCGGGGCGGACGGCAAATGCCGCGTCCGTGGGCGTCGCGGGGCGCGCCCGGGCACCTCCACCCCGTCATCCTGACGAAAGTCAGGATCCAGAGCCAGGTAGGACGACGCTCGCAACTCTGGATCCTGACTTTCGTCAGGATGACGGAAGAAGGGGGGGCGGATACCGTAAGGCGCGGGCGGCGGAAGCGCCGTGCGGGCGACGGGCGACACCCCTGCCAACCTTCGGCCCTCCCGGCAGGCTGTCACCCGCCATCGATACCGCCTAAGGCGCGGTGATGGACGTTCGCCCCATCCTGTTCTTCGATTCCGGCGTCGGCGGCTTGTCGATCGTCGGCCCCGCGCGCGCTGCCCTGCCGGACGCGCCGTTCGTCTATGCCGCCGACTCGGCCGGCTTTCCCTATGGCACCAAGAGCGAGGCGGAGATCGCCGCGCGCGTGCCGGTGCTGCTCGGGCGGCTGGCGGAGCGGTATCGGCCGCGGCTGATCGTGATCGCGTGCAACACCGCGTCGACGATCGCGCTGCCGGTGGTGCGCGCCGCGCTCGATCTGCCGGTGGTCGGCACGGTCCCCGCGATCAAGCCCGCCGCCGCGCTGTCGGTGACGCGGACGATCGGCGTGCTCGGCACCGAGGCGACGGTGCGCCAGGCCTATGTCGACGATCTCGCGGCGCGGTTCGCGGCCGACTGCACCGTCCTGCGCCACGGCTCGGCGGCGCTGGTCGAGATGGCGGAGGCCAAGCTCCACGGCCGCGCGGTCGCGCCCGACCGCTATGCCGCCGTCCTCGACGGCCTGTTTGCGCAACCCGGCGGCGAGGCGATCGACGTGATCGTCAACGCCTGCACGCATTTTCCGCTGGTCGCCCCCGAGCTGGCCGCCGCCGCCGGGACGCGGGACATCCGCTTCGTCGATGGCGGCCCCGGCATCGCGCGCCGGATCGTCCACCTGATGCAAGGGGAGTCTTGGGCCGGTGGCGGCGAAGGGGTCGCGGTCTTCACGCGACTCGGCCCCGACGAACAGGCGCTCGCCCCCGCACTCGCCCGGCACGGGTTCACCCGGATGGAGCAGCTCTGACGCAAGGCTTGGGACAATATGCCCGCTTGCGTCATGCGCGCAGCATGGCAATGTTCTACAAGGACGAGGAAAGCGATCACCGTAACAACGGTATTGCGCTGGATTAGACGGAAAGCGAGGCGTAGTGCCCCAGGTCATGATTACGGATGTCTCCACGACGGCCGACGGCATTGCGGGCCCACGAGTCGATTATTCGCGCGTCTTCACGCAGGCGATCGACCGCCTCCATGCCGAGGGCCGCTACCGCGTCTTCATCGATATCCTGCGCAACAAGGGCGCGTTTCCGAACGCGCGCTGCTTCGCCGGACATAACGGCCCCAAGCCGATCACCGTCTGGTGCTCGAACGATTATCTCGCCATGGGTCAGCACCCCAAGGTGATCGCGGCGATGGAAGAGGCGCTGCACGATGTCGGTGCGGGCTCGGGCGGCACGCGCAACATCGGCGGCAACACGCATTACCATGTCGACCTCGAGGGCGAACTCGCCGACCTGCACGGCAAGGAAGCGGCGTTGCTGTTCACCAGCGGCTATGTCTCGAACGAGGCGACGCTGGCGACGCTCGCCAAGGTCCTGCCGGGCTGCATCATCTTTTCGGACGAGCTGAACCACGCGTCGATGATCGCGGGCATTCGCAATTCGGGCTGCGAGAAGCGCGTGTTCCGGCACAACGACCTCGCGCATCTCGAGGAGCTGCTCGCCGCCGAGGATCCGAGCGCACCGAAGCTGATCGCGTTCGAGAGCGTCTATTCGATGGAAGGCGACATCGCGCCGATCTCGGCGATCTGCGATCTCGCCGATCGCTACAACGCGCTGACCTATTGCGACGAAGTCCATGCGGTCGGCATGTACGGCGCGCGCGGCGGCGGCATTTCCGAACGTGATCAGGTCGCGCACCGGATCACGATCCTCGAGGGCACGCTCGGCAAGGCGTTCGGCGTGATGGGGGGCTATATCGCCGCTGATCGCACGATCGTCGACGTGATCCGCAGCTATGCGCCGGGGTTCATCTTCACGACCTCGCTGTCGCCGGTGCTCGTCGCGGGCGTGCTCGCCAGCGTCCGGCATCTCAAGGCGTCGAGCGTCGAGCGCGACGGGCAGCAGGCGTCGGCGGCGATGCTGAAGGCGATGCTGAAGGATGCCGGGCTGCCGGTGATGATCGGCGACACGCATATCGTGCCCTTGATGGTCGGCGATCCGGTCAAGGCGAAGAAGATCAGCGACGTGCTGCTCGCCGAATACGGCGTGTACGTCCAGCCGATCAACTATCCGACCGTGCCGCGCGGTACCGAGCGGCTGCGCTTCACGCCCGGCCCCGCGCATACCGAGGCGATGATGCGCGAACTGACCGACGCGCTGGTCGAGATCTGGAGCCGTCTGGACCTGCGCAAGGCGGCCTGAGCCGGACCGGCCTATAGTGCCGCCGCCGTGAGGGTCAGGACACCGAGCCCCAGCGACAGCGGCACGCGCAGCGCCATCCACCCCGGTGGCGCGATGCCGGCGCGGACCAGCGCCCGATCGACGAGCAGCGCGCCGATCAGGCTGATTCCGAGCACCACCAGCGACGGCCCCGGCCAGCGCAGCCCGACCATCCACGGCCAGGCGGTCACCAGTGCGATCAGCGACGGTGCCACGCTCGCGAACCACAGCCAGCGCGGCGCCCCCTCGGTGCGCGCGGCCAGCCCCCACCACAGCCCGCCGAGAAAGCTGAGGATCAGCGCGGCATAGGCATAGGCGACCGCCAGCGCGGAAAATCGGCTCGCAGGGTCGTTGCCGAGCAGCAGCGCGACCGCGCCGATCTGCGGCAACAGCCCCGACAGCCCGAGCAGCCGCGCGATCGGCGGAATGCCACCGGAGGGCGCAGGCGCGGGCGCCATCAGACGCGCGCGACCACGCCGGTCGCGACGACCGGACCGGTCGGCAG
>NZ_JPJC01000108.1:0-1474 GCF_000733135.1 Sphingomonas sp. FUKUSWIS1 | reverse complement strand
ACGATTCTCGACGAGAGCTTCGCGTCGCTGGATCCACAGCGTCTTGGTCAATGCCTGGCCGCGGCGATCAGCCGGTCGCAGGCCCTGGTCGTCATCACGCATCGATGATCACGCATATTCGACTATGCCAGCGTCGCGCTCAGCGCGTCGATCGGAGCCTCAGGGTATCGTCAGACTTGGACAGACCCCTGCGGAAGCCAGACTTTTACAAGCCGCTTGGGAGTAACCCGTCTGTGGTTCTAGGCACCTGGTGCCTTAGATGCCTTTCGAAAAATTGGTATCCAGGTCGTTGGTGCGGATATCGGTCAATGCTCGCTTACTTCGTCCGGTAGACTGGCCAACACGCTCCGACTGCTCTTTTCCCATGAGATCGACCCTACGCTGAAGCGCGGGAGGCGTGACTGGCCGAGAAGATCGCAAAGCGTCGCGGCTTGCCTCTGCGTAAACTACGTAAATCTAGCCCATGATCCTTGACCTAAACTGGCCCGATCCAACGAGGTGGCCATGATCAAGACAATTCTCGCAATCGTGGAGGGCCCCGTCCGCGGTGGCAGCTTTATCGACGCGGTCCTTGGCTTAGCCGACCAGCGGCAGGCGCATATGATCTTCGATGTCCTGACCGCGGCACCCATGCTGTCGCCTAATCTTGCCCCGTTCGGCACGGTGTACACTTTGTCCAGCGAACTTCGGCAACTGGTCCGCGACCATGCCAGCAGCCTGCGCGCGCTCCTGCCGCCCGACAGCCAGGCGGAGATCGTGTCGCAATGCGACGATGTCGGGTGGATCCCGGGCGACGTCCGCGCCAGCGCGCCTCTCGCGGATCTCGTCATGATCGGTCCGCATGAGACCTGGTCGATCGATTGGCTCCGCCGCCGGACAATCGAGACCGTATTAATGGCCTCGGGCACGCCATTGTTGCTGCTGCCGCCGGGCCGCTCGATCCGCAACGTCGGTCACGCCGTGCTCGGCTGGAAGCCCGGGGCGACTGCGATGCGCGCCTTGCAGAATCTCGTCCGGCTCGCCGCGCCCGGTGCGCGGATCGATGTCGTTGCGATTAAACACGGTCTGGCCGATCAGCCGGAAACCGCGCTCGAACCGGTCGTCGCGCTGTTGCACCGCCACGGTTTCGGGGTTGAGGGGCATGCGCTAGACCGGAGCGGGAAAGCGCAGGACCGGTTGACCAGCTTCGCGCTCGATCGCGGTGCCGACCTCCTCGTTGTCGGCGGCTTTGCGCATTCACGGATGCGCGAGATCCTGCTCGGCGGCGTAACGCGCAGCCTGATCGACGATCCGCGTTTGCCCGTTCTCATGGCGCACTGAATGCCCGGCACGGCCACGCCGTCCGTCGATGCCGATCGCAGCGGACTGTCCAGCGCGGTCGCGGCCGAACGGCTTTTACGCGACGGCCCCAATGAATTGCCGCGCGCCGACCGGCATTCGGTGTTGCGGCTCGCGCTGGACGTGCTGCGCGAGC
>NZ_JPJC01000107.1:0-1943 GCF_000733135.1 Sphingomonas sp. FUKUSWIS1 | reverse complement strand
TCGGGCGACCAGGCGAGCGCCTGCGGATCGCCGGGAAAGCCCGTCACCCGCGCGCTCGTGCCGGTCGCGATCCAGCGAACGAACAGTTGCGACTGTTCGCCGTCGCGCGCGGCATAGGCGACGCGCGTGCCGTCGGGAGACCAGCGCGGGTCGGACCCTTGCGCAGCGAACGGCGACTGGCGACCGGTCGCCACGTCGATCAGCCAGAGCGACGACTGGACACGGTCGGTCATGACGTCGGCGGTGCGGCGGACATAGACGATCGTTCGTCCGTCAGGGCTGATCTGCGGGTCCGCTGCGATCGCCAGGCCGAACAGGTCGGCACCGGTGAAGCGCCGCGTCGGGGCGTCGGCCGGGGCCGCGATCGGCTGCTGCTGCGCGACGGCGGGGGCTGCCGACAGCAGGGCGAGAACGAGGGTGAGGCGCAAGCACGGCTCCTTTGACGATGATCGAGGCGCGATCATGCCCGATCCCCCGGCCCGTGCAAGGGCAGGGGCGGGGGCGCCACCGGTCGGGTGATCGTCAGCCAGTCGACGCGAGGAACACCGCCCCGGGGACGCGCAGGGTCTGATCGGTCGGAGAGAGACGGCCGCCTTTGCCAAGCGCCATGACCGCGATCGTGCCCGACCGCTCGTTCGCGACGAGCATCTGCCGCTGATCCTCGAGCAGCAGGAAGATGCGCGGCCAATGTCCGCCGGCGGCGATGTGCTGGACGAGGGTCGGCACTCCGTCGCGATCGAGCGCGAACACCGCGATACTGTCAGCGCCGCGGTTCGAGACGTAGAGGTGCCGGCCGGCGCGATCGATCGCGATGTGCGCGGCCTGGGACGACCCGACATGGTCGCCGGGCAGGGTGGACAGCTGCGTGCGGGTGGTGAAACGACCGTCCGGCTGTGCATCGAGCATGGTCACGGTGTTGGCGAGTTCGGCAACGACATAGGCGCGTGGCAGGCGGGGATGCCAGACGAGGTGGCGCGGTCCCGTTCCCGGCGGCGCGCGCCAGGCCGGGACCGGTGCGGCAAGGCTGCGCGCTCCCGGATCGAACCGATAGGCGAAAATCGTGTCGGCGCCGAGATCGACCGAATGCAGCCAGCGCCGATCGGGGCTGAACCCGACCCAGTGCGCATGCGGCCCCTCCTGACGGCTCTTGTCGGGGCCGGTCCCTTCATGGCGGAAGATCGTCGGTTCGCCCGGCGCGCCGGTCGCGGGATCGATGCGGTAGAAGCCGACACTGCCGCTCGAATAATTGGCGATGGCGAGGCAGCCGGACGCGTCGTCGAACGCGGCATGGCAGGGATCGGCACCACCCGATGGCATCGTGCCGCGCGCTTTCCAGTCGGGCGTGAAGCCGGTCACCGATCCTTTCGCCTGCTCGCGCAGGACGTACCAAAGCCCGGTGCGGGGTGCCCGCACCGCAAACGACGCGTCCTCGATCCCGGCGACCGGCGGTTCGACCTGCCAGCGATTGCGCGCCCGGTCATGCGACAGCGTGTACAGGCCCTTGCCGCCCTCGCGCGCATAGGTGCCGACGAGCACGCGGGCGTCGCGCGGCGATGGCGGTGCGGCGCGCAGACCGGTGGCGAGCGTCGCGGTCGCCATGCCGGAGAGCAATGTGCGGCGGGTGATGTTATTGAAAACAGGTGGCGTCATGGATGGCGGTCCGATGGTTGATCCTCCACCCCAGCTTACCATCTAAGAAGCGGTCTCGTGCAAGGGGCTCTCCAGACCGAGGATAGACCGACGAGCGAAGATCCTGTCATGCCCGGTACGGAGCTGGGCGCTGAACGAAATCCACACGCTGATAACGAGGCTGTCTCGGACGCAGGATCGCAATCGCGTGGCGGGCGGTCGATCCCGCGGGGCCGGCTGTCGCGGCTCGGCGTGTTCGGGCGGCTGGCCGGCGGCGTCGCGGGCGGGGTCGTCGCCGAGGGGGCCCGGCGGCT
>NZ_JPJC01000106.1:0-726 GCF_000733135.1 Sphingomonas sp. FUKUSWIS1 | reverse complement strand
GGGCTTGAACGGGATCGCGTCGCCCTGCGCGCCTGCGAACAGCGGCTCGCTGCCGTCGGTCGCGTTGAGCGCCGAGCGGAACTGGCTGAAGGCGCTTTCGATCGCGCTGCCGAGCGCGGGCGTCGCGCCGGTGCCGACCGCGGTCATCAGCTGTGTCCGCAGATCGCCGGCGATCGTGTCGATCGCGGTGATATTGGCCTCGTACAGCGACAAGGTCGTGCCGAGCCGGGTCGTCGCCGCGCTCTGCGCCGCCTGCATCGACAGCGCACTGCGCGCGGACAAAGTGCGGACCGCGGCGCTGCCGAGATCGGCGAGGTCCTTCGCCTTCTTGCCCGAATTGAGCTGCAGCTGCGTCTGCGCGAGCCGCTGCTGCGCCTTCTGGACCGCGTCGGTCAGCGTCCGCTGGAGCGGGATGGTGGCGATGCGGGTCATCGATGCTGGTCCTATCTGATCATGCCGAGGAGCGTGTCGTACATCTCGCTCGCGGTGGTCATGACGCGCGCGGCGGCGGCATAGCTGTTCTGGAGCACGACCATCTGGCCGAGCTCCTCGTCGATATTGACGCCCGAGACGCTGTCGCGGCGGTTGATCGCGTCGTCGCGGCGTGCGCCCATCTGGTCCGCACGATCGGTGGCGCGCGACGCGGCGGATCCCGCATCGCCCAGCACGACCGCGGAGAAACGCGCGATCGTCATCGTCCCCGCATCGCCGAGATCGACCGCGCCC